>NZ_SGXU01000128.1:0-1131 GCF_005435015.1 Halorubrum sp. SP9 | reverse complement strand
TGGTGTCGTGCTGATTTTCCCGAGTTCGGTGACTTCACCGCCAGCATCCTGTTCGTACACGGCGACGATGGTATCAGCGTGCGCGGCGAGGAGGGTGAAACGGATGCGGAAGACTGGGAGCCGATCGATATCCAACTCGGGGAGATCAGCCATCAGGAAGGGGTATGTGCCGATTCGCTTGTCCAATTCGTTCTGGACGATGCGAAGGCGTCGAAGGTACGGGTCACGGTAGCTGCCAAGAATGAAATACGAGTCTTCAGGTGTGTGGAGATGTGGGAGTTCTCGGTTGGCGAACAACAGGATCTCAGAGGTTTCGCGAGGTTCTAATTCGAGCCCTTGGAGCGTGTCGTTCACGCTCTCCATAATCTCTGCCGCGTTTGGAGGCGGGCCGGGGTCAGTCATACTGTGTGCTCCTTGGCGAGTGAACAAATAGGTTACTGACCAGTATGCCTAATACGGTTTTTGACCACATTAGTTGACCCAAAGTATTATTCACGCCGCTGAAGTACTCTCAAGTGAGACCATGAGTGACGCACCTGCCGCAGAGGGTGACGGCCCGTTCGAAGAGCAGCGGCAGATCTACGATCTCCTATCCCAGGAGACGCGGCACTTGATCCTACAGTTCATCCTTGGCCATCCGGAGCATCTCCCGTCGCTCGATGAGTTGGCGTACATGATGCCGAAGAACAAGGCCGCAGTCAGAGATCAGCTGGAGGTTCTCAGTGACAACGATATCATCGAATGTTATCGGTACCCGCCGAATGAGGACGCGCGCGATCTTCCCAGTCAGTTTTACGGTCTGACTGAACACGGAGTTGAGGTTCTCTATGAGTACAATTATCTCCGTGGCCTCCCCGTAGCGCGTGCTCTCTACGATAACACGCGCCTGTCCGAAAAAGCACAACGGCACCGTGACGCGCCGCGCCCGGAACTTCCAGACAAGGTCAGAGGTGCCCTCACGGTTGATGAAGATGACAGCACTGATTTCGACCGCTTGGAGCAACACATCCGGGAGCGAAAGGGGAATACACACAGCGTTGATGATCAGGTCGCCGTCGCAAAGGCATTCTACAACGCGGAGATAGGTCCCGAAAAAGAGGGTATCAAGCGAACTGAGCTGCTGGACTCGCT
>NZ_SGXU01000127.1:0-1131 GCF_005435015.1 Halorubrum sp. SP9 | reverse complement strand
AGAAGTAATCGAAGATCTGATCACCGAGCTTTGCGATCTGACCGACCCTGAAACCGGTAGCCAGGTGTTCAGAGGGGTCTACCGTAAAGAAGATCTGTATGAGGGGAAGTATCTGGAAGATCTTCCGGATATCATCCTCCTTCCGAACCCGGACTACAACGTCAACACCAACCCGAACAACCATATTTTCGGATTATTCCCGGGATCGGAGAACGAAGGGATGCACGATGCCGCTAGGGAGGGAGTATTGATGATGGCAGGACCGAATATCAAACAAGATCCCGAACGGAAAACGGCATCCCTCCTTGACCTCCCGCCGACCCTACTCCACATATGTGACTCACATATCCCGTCGAATTACGACGGAAAGGTACTCATGGACACACTCACGGGGGCACCGGCACAACGTGAAGTCGCTTCACGTGAACCGCTTCATACAGGACCTAAAACGACAACTACGACAGAAAACAAAGAAGACGTTGAAGAGCGTCTCTCAGACTTGGGATACCTCTGATGCAGGAGGCCATAACGGTTTCAATTCTGATCCCAGCGTATAACGAGGAGGCATACATAGAGGGTTGTATTAAAAGCATCCTGAGTCAAGACACGTCTTTTCGGTACGAAATAGTGGTATGTGACGACTGTTCGACGGATGCCACACCACAGATCCTCGAACAATTAGATCAGATGATACCAGAATTGCGAACGGTTAAGAACGACACGAACCGGGGGATAATAGGAACTTGTAACCGGCTAGTTGAAGCCGCTAGAGGGGAATACTTTGTGCGAATCGACGCTGATTCGAGACTTATTCCAAACAGTCTTCAGCGGATTCAATCAAAACTCATAGGCGGCTACTCGTTGGTGTTCGGGAAGATTGAGGTGAAAAACACGAGCTATCTTCATCCCGCCGCCGCACAGGTCGGGAAGCTCAAGGGACGAAGTACATGGTACGGTGGTGCCTGTTTCGCGTGCGACACGCAGGCATTCGTCGACTCGGGTGCGTTCGACAAGGAGATGATTGGTGCCGAAGTTCAGGAACTGAAACAGCGAGCACAGCGACTGGACTGGTCGGTCGCGTATCTCGACGAGGCCGGCGTCGAATCAAACTTCCCGACAGCGCTCAGACCT
>NZ_SGXU01000126.1:0-1141 GCF_005435015.1 Halorubrum sp. SP9 | reverse complement strand
GTTTTTCCGCTTCGCTTCCGGCTTCACAGTGACTATCCCGCCGCTCACTGTGGATTCAACAGAGCAAACTAATCTGAACAATGCCTGCTTTGCCAAACAGGGGTCACTTATCGATAAACCGGCCCTCAGGTGCTGTCCGCTACGTATAGACGTAATCGAATTTTATAACTTCCTTGAATTACTCGTTTAATCGTTACAACTCTTCCAGTACTCTCAGACACTATGATCTTATTTTGCTTTATTATTATTTTAGGTGTCGATATTAGGCATTAGTAGTTTTTCAAACACTGGATATCCGAGGCGTTCGTCGAACTGGGTAGCGACCTGTACATCCTCGGAGGTGAATCCACCAATCAGGCGAAGCCCCACGACGAAAGAAAAGACAACGAGGATCGGGAGTGAAATCACGAGTACCAGACCACCAGTATTGGTCACAATCACAATCCCTACTAGTAGCGGAAGTAGCGCAGCTGTCCAAACGCGTACTAAACCTCTGCTAAAGGAGTGGATCCCACGGAGATAATAAATCTCGATGACCCCCGCCATTCCGGCAACTGTAAGAGCAGTACCAGTCGCAATTCCCGCCCCAAGAATTCCTAATGTAGGAACCAACAACGCGTCCAAAGTTCCATTTACACCAACGAGAACGACCGTATTTAGCAGGGTAAGACGAGTGTGACCAAGCCCCTCAAGCATCATTCCCTCTGGTCCGAATGCTGCATTAAGAAGGTATCCAATAGAGAGTGCGACAACCGCGGTCGCTGCTGCAGTGTACTGCTCAGTGAATAGGAGAGAAAGATAAGTCTCTGGGGCTAACACGAGTGTCAGAGTCGGAGGGATCGTCAGGATAGTCACCCACCGCGTCGTTAGTGTGAACCGGTTCTGAAGGAGCGTGTTATTGCTCATATTCTCGGCCACAATCGGTTTGAAGATCGGAGTAATTGCCCGAAGTGCAATAAGCAGGTTTGAAGCGAGCAAGAACCCGACTTGATACTGGCCAACCTCTGCCGAGCCGAGAAAATATCCTATTATGAAATAGTCGATCTGTCCAACAAGAGAATAAATCACACCTGCAAGGACTAGCGGAAGTGAATAGGACAATAGCGCACGGTTAGAGACTGACTCCACTTCAGACTCTCTG
>NZ_SGXU01000125.1:0-1146 GCF_005435015.1 Halorubrum sp. SP9 | reverse complement strand
GTATACGAGTACCACCTATGAGTGATCGGCGGACAGCGTGGTTACTCCTTCCACGACCGGTCCGGCGGCTGCCTGCCGACCTAGCAGCAGTTGTTGTTCTGACGTTGCTCACCGTAGGAAGCGTATTTATTCCGGGGATAAATGAGACACCACTACGTGTACTCTTTGGACTTGGATTTGTCTTGTTTCTCCCCGGATATGCGTTCATTGCGGCGTTGTTTCCTGAAAGCAGTCGAGAAGTCTCAGCAGACGACGGTCAGGCACAGACAGTAGCCGACTCTGAATCGGAGGGTAAACCCAACCCAGTTCCGGGGACTGACGCAGCAGAGACAGAAAGGTCACAACCACCTGGTGAGCATCTACAGTCGCAAGGGATCGATGGAATCGAGCGGGTTGCGTTATCCTTCGGATTGTCTATTGCTATTGTTCCGCTTATTGGATTAGTATTGAATTTCACGCCGTGGGGGATTCGACTGGCGCCGGTTGTCCTCTCAGTTACGGTATTCACGCTTGCCTGTGTGAGTATCGCAGCAAGGCGACGCCACGAGTTGCCTGCTGAAGACCAGTTTCGGGTTCCGTACAGGGCGTGGATCGCAGCCGGGAAAGCCGAACTCTTTGAGCCAAACAGCCGGACAGATGCGGCGCTTAATATCGCACTTGTGCTCTCAGTGTTGCTTGCTGTTGGTAGCGTGGGGTATGCCGTTGCTGTTCCACCGCAGGGAGAACAATTCACGGAGTTTTATTTGCTAAGTGAATCCGATGATGGAGAATTAGTAGCGGACGGCTATCCGGATGAACTGGCAGTTGGTGAACAGAGCCAGTTGGTTGTCGGGATCGGTAATAACGAGTATGAACGCACGACGTATACGGTTGTTATCCAGCTACAGACCGTCGAACAGGAGGGGAACACTACAACGGTACGTGAGCGGGAAGAAATTGACCGATTTCAAGCAACCGTTGAACACAACGCTACGCATCACGAACCCCACACATTCCAGGCGCCACAACCAGGAGAGAATCTCCGTGTGAAGTATCTGCTGTACAAAGGAAGTGCGCCTGAGGTACCCACACAAGAAAACGCGTATCGAGATCTACACATTTGGGTTGATGTTGTCAGTCCAAGTGAGGCCAATCAGTTAGCTGAAC
>NZ_SGXU01000124.1:0-1170 GCF_005435015.1 Halorubrum sp. SP9 | reverse complement strand
CGGGACGGTCACGCTCATCTATTGACCTACCTCAGTGTGTACGTATTCATCAATAACTCTGTCTGCTACTTCGTTCCAGTCAAGTTCTGTAGCTCGGGTTTGAGCTGCCGAAGTAGCCTCTAGGTGGTGGTCATTATCTTCGATAAAGGAGTCAATCGAGTCGATAATATCCCCAATCTCACGTGAAACCAACGCACCGGACTTACCGTCGACGACGGTCGTGATTCCGCCGGCCCGGGATGCCACTACCGGCGTTCCACAGGCCATCGACTCCAGTAACACAAGACCGTAGCCCTCGTAACTCGACAGGAGGACAAATAGGTCTGAACTCGCATACAGTGCCGGCAGCTCGTCATCTGGAACGAACCCGAGGAACCGGACACGATTTGAAACGCCCAACTCTGATGCGAGGTTCCGCAACCGATCCTCATGTCGGCCCGTCCCGGCGATCAACAACTCCACGTCAGGGCGGTCAAGGGCTGCAAAGCTCTCGATCGCCAAATCGACTCCCTTTCGGGGTCCTAGCCGGCCCACGTACAGTAACGTGAATTTCTCTGAATCGGGCGCAGGATGTGGGCCGGCATCGGGATGGAATCGCTCGTTATCCACCCCGTGAGGAATCATCGAAACTCGATCGCTGTCGAAGCGGTACGTATCCACCAGTTGCTCCTGTGTGTGATCGCTGATAGCGATAATTCGATCGGCGAATCGCCCTGCGATCGAATCCAAGACGATGTTCATCGGATGGAACACGTACTTCATCAGGTAATCCTCGTACGTGTGCGGGTCACTCGACCGCATTTCGCCGACCGATGTACCATGACTCGTCACGACAAGCGGTACGTCAGCCATTCCGAACCCAGGAGTGAACGCGACTGTCGACGCTGGCATCAGCGTGCCGTGGACGACATCGTACGCGTCAAAGTCGATCTTGCGCCGTGCCACGATACTAAAGAGGACTGTATCCACGGTTACGAGCCGACGACGTTTCATCAGACGGGTTACCGAGACATTCTCGTGGACATCGATTTCACCGTCTGTCGCCGCTTCCATAGTAAACACATCGACGTTGTGTCCCGCACGTCCCAATGTGTTCGACAGCTCGTAGGCGTACGTCTCAGCTCCCCCAACATCCGGCGGGAACATTTTTGATACGAGGCAGATGTCCAT
>NZ_SGXU01000123.1:0-1177 GCF_005435015.1 Halorubrum sp. SP9 | reverse complement strand
AAAGACCGCGTCGTCGACCTGATGTTTCCCACGGAGTTCTGAGAGAAACATCGAGGATATCGCGTTTGTTCTCGTCGGGTAGAGCCGAACGTGGAGCAGCCGGTTCGTGTCGGGATCGACGGCAGCGTACAGCCAATATCGCTCAGAGTTGAGCTGAATCACGGTTTCATCGACCGCAACGTGATTCGGATTCGCACCGTCTGTCGGCTGTAGATCCGCTTTTTGTACCCACCGGTGGACGGAAGTTCGATGGCGATCGACACCCAACCTCTCAAGAATCGAGACGGTATCCGAAAGTGATAATCCAGCCAAATGGAGTCGGATACCGAGCTTCATCACCGACTCGGGTGTCTCTCTCGCTTCAGAAAATCTAACTCGATACACCCGCTATCGCCGTTGAGACGGTCGAAACTAAGCATGAATCACTCAATCTTTTGACCGCCTCATCCTTCGACCTTATTTTAACACCGCCTTATAGATAGACGGAACGTTTATCCTACCCTCATAAGAATAGTGCGGCATGAACGTTCGGAAGTTCGTTTATAAACATACCTTCCCCCTTCACCACTGGGTTGTCAGGAATGATATGTTCGATTACTATGAGGATATCAAGAAATTCGAACGGAAGGACCGAAGAGCAATTCGCAATTTCCAGCGCGAACGGGTACAAAAAATGGTCGAATACGCTCGCGAGAACACAGAACATTACGCGAAGTCGCTGTCTGATGTTGACACCGATATTGACGATCTAGACGGGTTACTTCAGCAAATTCCGGTTCTCGACAAGCAGACGCTCCGTGACGATCCCGACCGGTTCACGAACGAGAAGTATGCCGATCATAAAATCACGACCTCGGGGTCAACTGGCACCCCGTTAGTCATGTGGGCGAATAAAGCGCAACTTGAGAAGCGCTTGGCCATGAACCTACGCAATCGTGAGTGGATGGGGTATGAGTGGGGGGACAAGAGCGTGCGTCTATGGCATCAGAAGATCGGGATGTCCACAATCCAGTGGATTAAAGAACAATTTGAGGCGTTCCTATCTCGCGAGAAATTCATCCCGGTCTTCAAAATGGGTGACGACAACCTCGGAGAGATTTTGGATGAAATCGACGAATACAATCCGGATCTCATCGACGGTTACGCCGAAGCATATAATATTCTCGTTGAGTACTGT
>NZ_SGXU01000122.1:0-1188 GCF_005435015.1 Halorubrum sp. SP9 | reverse complement strand
ACCAATCGAGAAGCCGATCCACCATTGAGTACCAATCGGCGCCGACATAGTACGCTTTGAAAGTCCACAGAACACTGTCTGCTTCATTAGCAACGCGTTCACGTAGGCGTTCGTGCGCCTCGTAGTCGAATTCCTCATCAGTCATAGGAATCAAAATCTCATTTAAAATCGTCACCGTAGACTTCTCGGTATTTCTCCTTCGCCTCTTGCGTCTTGCCTTCCTGTTTGAGGCGCTCAGCCTCCTCGATCTTCTCACTGGCACGGTACGCTTTTTGAGCGGCCTGCTTCTTCTCCTTCGAACTCATCCCGTTGTCAACCCGCTCTTGATAGACCGGTTCTCGCGTTTCGTCGTTGACGTACTGGGGAAGATTCCGGAAGAAGTTACTCATATGCTCATGAGTAGAGGCACCAGCGGGAGCGTCATTCCGGAAATATTTGTAAGCCATCATCACCATGTGATAGGAGTTCACGGGTTTCCCGTTCTCCTCATTCCACTTCTTAGCTGATACGGCAACTCGCTGGAGATTGCCCCCATTATTTTCGTTAACGGCATTATACATTGACTGGAATTTCCGGGGATTCGTACCCACCCAAGACTGCCCACCGTAGGTGTCAGGGATCGCGTAGCCGTTATTCGGGTCGTCAGCGCCCATCGGTTGGATAGGAGTTTCCATCCCCCCGATGGTTACGGGGTCTGTCGGGCTCTCGGGATTGTGAGTATCGCTGTAACGGAATGCCGGGGTAACCTCTACGGTGAAGTCACTGAACTTCACTGCCACCACGTTTCTGTCGATGCGAACCTCTTGGTTCGGGTACTTTTGTTCCAACCGTCTTTTGACAGCACGAAGCGCGTTCTGTGGACCGTTACGAGAAGTGGCCCATTGACCGTGTTCGTCCGCATCGAGGACGATCATTACATCGATGTCGCAGTCCTCGTCGAGTGGTCCGGTCATCGTCCCTTGCATCACTGAACCGTAGATATGGTCTTCTTCAATCGACAGACCTTCTTCCTTCAAATTGTCAACGACGTTTTCACGTCGCTGCTGCATGTCCTTGGCCTGCTTGTCGGTTATCTGGGCTTCCTCAGCGTATTCTTGATGTGATTCTTCGATTTCACGTTCCGCATCCCTTGATGAGTCACCAACGTCAGAATTATTTGAGTTGGCTGGTGATCGATTACTCCCATCA
>NZ_SGXU01000121.1:511-1191 GCF_005435015.1 Halorubrum sp. SP9 | reverse complement strand
TCTTGACCAAGGATACTTTTGTATGGCGTTGAGAGTCGCCCTAGTCAGGTCAATACCTTCGATACCTGAGCGATGGGATCCCAAGCGAGTCACGGCACGGAACGACTGTGCATTCCCCTCGAACCCCTGAATCTTTGATTCGTCTTGTTCCTCACTATCGTGGTCTCTGTTGGTCTCCCCCTCTTCACCATTTCTTCCGTCACCTTCCGTGTCTTCAAAGTTTTCCTCTACTCCATCCTCTCCCGACTTTTCGCGCACCTTGTCGTCAAGAAGCTCTTCAATCTCGTGACCGAACGGTGGGTGACCGATGTCATGAGCCAGAGACGCTGTCTCGACAACTTCAGGGTCGAGATAATTATCGAGATTCTCGAACTCGGCGTCATAGAATTTCTCAAGCAGTTCAGCGAGCCTACGCCCAACCTGTGCGACCTTCAGTGAGTGAGTCAATCGGTCGTGATACAGATATGACTCGCCTGCGCGAGCGACCTGCGTGACATCCTTGAGCCGACGGAATTCTCGACTGTACAGGATTCGGTCCCTGTCTCGCTCGAATGGACGCCTTTGATCTTCCGTATCGCGATCTACACTCTTTTCTGACTCTTTTTCTGGATCATACCCGGAACTCAAATCTTGATCGAGATCTGAGGGGCGGCGATCACGTGGAAAATCCGCTGTCATCT
>NZ_SGXU01000121.1:0-433 GCF_005435015.1 Halorubrum sp. SP9 | reverse complement strand
CCTCGTCGATCATCGTCCGGAGAACCTGCTTCGCTTCTCTCCGGCTCTCAACGGAAGTTTCGTTGAGTAAATAGTCGATGCTCACAGCCTCGCCTCGATCAGAGAGCTTCTCGATGAATTCCGATCTCAGGCTTTCCTGTGAGGCCGCTCTTTCTCTGGCACTCATCACACACCGACTTTCTGACCGACTACACTTATAATCTGTTGCTATCCGGATCCTCGAGCACGCTGTTACATCGGCTCGTCACGGAATTATTGTCGGCAATTCACGCGCTCATTATATATCACAGAGTCGACAGCGACCGAATTCGCGTCGTTGCTAATCAGGTGTAACGGAGTGTCAGTAATTCTAAATTTGTCGTTTTGTCCATCAAACACTATGAGACAAATGTTGACACGCCTTGGGCTGACCCTTAAGTCAGACTAGCGAAGA
>NZ_SGXU01000120.1:0-1192 GCF_005435015.1 Halorubrum sp. SP9 | reverse complement strand
GACTCCAACAGTACCGATGGCTCCAACGGCACAGGCGACTCCGACAGCACAGATGGAGACTCAACCAACACAAACGGGACAGACACGGGAGCAAACGATTCTGGGTCTGGTAGCTCCTCAGACGCAACTGGAAATGGCAGTGACGGAACTATCACACCGAACGATGGATCTGTGTCATCAGGAGAGACTGATGAGAGTACGCCACTGTATGCCGTCCAAGTGCTGTTATTAACTGTTGTATGTGGTGGTGGACTCCGCCGATTCAGACGAGCCACCTAAAATCCGATACGAAGAGAATTAACCGAACACTACACATGTTCAGGTCGTACTGAATCAATGGCACTTGAAAAACGGCGGCGGTTTGTGTACGCACTCGTTGCGTGGATGGTGAGTGTAATTCTTCTATTGACCGCCCTCAACGCCTTAGAACTAGAGTTATTCTTTGTTGTGTCCCTCATTGGCCTACTCGTGGTTGTTGAGCTTACTGCCCCGTTCAATGTCACACCGCAGTGGCGACGACGACTCTTTCCAGTGATCCTCGCGGGCCTTGCGGGGTTCAGCTATATTGTCATCCGCCGCATTATCGAAATTCTACCAGAGGGGACCTTCTAAATGCGAACGCCACCACTGCCACGACTCGTATTATATGTCCTCATCGGACTTCTCGCAGGTGTGCTTATTTTTGCCGCGAGCACCTCGACAGCCTCGTTTGGGGCATACAACTCCCAGTGGGACGGGACAAGTGAGTTCCGGACGCTCATTGAGGAGCGCCCAGACAGCCGGATCGTCTTCGAGACAACACCATACGAAACAGCGAATGCGACAAACACCGTTGCGATCATTCTGGCACCCACAGAGCCGTATTCAGCCACTGAATCACGACGTATCCGAAATTTCGTTGAGCGAGGTGGAACCGTTGTCATTGCTGATGACTTCGGCCCACACAGCAACCCACTCCTTGCGTCGATCGGCGCAGACGCACGCTTCAGCCGACTCCAACTCCGGGATGAACGAGAGTATTACCGCGGGCCGTCACTCCCGCTCGCACCGAATGTAACGGCAGCGCCGTACACCCAGAATGTCTCACAACTCACGCTCAATGGAGCTACTGCGGTTGAGCCGGGGAATGCCACTCCAGTTGTGACAAGTTCTGAGCTTGCCTATCTGGATCGGAATGCCACAGGGAGTCTCT
>NZ_SGXU01000119.1:0-1222 GCF_005435015.1 Halorubrum sp. SP9 | reverse complement strand
GATAGCTCGTGTCGATACCGAAGCGTTTCGCGTGGTGGTATCGAGCATCTCGTGGTGAGTCGATGAACGGCGCGTCAGTCCTTGCCACTGCCAGAACGTTCGGCCTTCAGCTGTCGAACCTCCCGTTCCACGTCGAGATCGTCCAGATCGTCGAACCGGACGATCAGCGTCTCGTCCTCACCAGCGTTCGCGTTCCGCCCATCGTTGTCGGCCGTGTCGACCTCGTTGGCGGTTGTCGGTTCGTCTCCGCTAGTCTCTCCTCCCGAAAGCCGGGCGTCGACCCGACGGACGAGTACGTACGTCGTGGCTGCAGTTCCAGCGGCCACGGCCCCGTAGGCGGCCAACAACGCCTCAGCACCGAACCGAGCCTCCAGCACTGGCCCTGCGAGCCACGCGAACACACAGACACCGACAAGAAACGCCGTGGCGACAGAAACGGCTCTGCTCATGTGGTGCGCTTCGGCGTCACCGGACAAAGCCCTTCGCTCGCCGAGTGCCGGTCCGTGGGCCTATCAGCACGCAGTCGAGAGGTTACACCGTTGATCGTCCGTGTCTATTGTTCGAGGATTAAAACATCATCTCGAGTGTTAGATCGGTGTATAAAGACCCATCACAGAGGAATTCGTACTCTCTGACGTTAACCAACAGGGGTGGATAAGGGCGGTTTTGTTGGTTAAGCGGCCCTGTTGAGATCCTCAAGAGATAATAGGTTTCTGGGGATGTGCTAAATATAGAAACTTCGTCTCACAGGGTATTTTGCGAATCGCCAGTCATCTATATGATACTCGTTCTCGTAGTTAGCTCATGGTAGTGGATGTGCTCACGACGATAGAGGAGCTGTTAGGAGAGGTTCAAGAAGATATGGACAACCCGGACGCAAGTTACAAACTGAGGACTGCGAGACAACTTCTTAGTGTGCTTGAACAGCGTAACGAAGACCTAAGTATGGCAGTCAGCGAAGCAGTCTCCGACGATGAGTTGCTCGACCGGCTCCGTGAGTTAGATTATATACAGCCAGCAGTTGACGACTTCGCTGGATAGGATTGGTACGTGCTCGTACTGTTGGCGAACCTACCTGGTTGATAGATAGTACACGGCCGATTCGCACTCTATATTCAGCAAATGGTTGACGACAGATCGCCGGTTGAGGGTTTTAATAGAACCAATTCGACACGTACGCACGACTCGGGTTTGAGGAGGTAGGGTGTGCGTCAGTGGGGGT
>NZ_SGXU01000011.1:0-113251 GCF_005435015.1 Halorubrum sp. SP9 | reverse complement strand
TAGATCGAGCGGGCCGGCCGCGTCGAGCGGCGGCCCGGCGTCGCGCTCCCGGTCTCGGGCGGAAACGCGGACGCGACCGCGGGGGAACCCGCCGCCGACGAGGCGGACCCCGTCCCCTCTCGCGCCGAGGCCCTCGCGGCCTCGACGCTCGCGCGGACCCGGTACTCCGGCGACCCGGCGGCGGCGCGCGACGCGCTCGCCCCGCTCGGACTGCCGGCCGACCTCGACTCGGACGACCGCCGGCGCTTCGCGTCGCTGGTCGCGGTCGACGCGGTCGACGGCGACGACGCGAGCGCCCGCGCGGCCTCGGCGGTCGAGCGCGCGCTCCGCCCGTACGTCACGGACGGGCCCTTCGAGACGGTCGGGGGCTACGCCGACGTGCTCGACGCGCTCGCCCGGGAGGCGCCCGGGACGGGAATCGCGCTCGCGCTCGCGAGCGACCCGGACGCGTCGCTTCGGACGGCCGCGCTCGACGCGTGGCTCCGCCACGGTCTGGCGGCTCACCGCGCGCTCGACGACGCGGCGGTCGGCCGGTACGACGGCTGCGTCGTCGCCCGCGTTGACGCGTCTCCGGCGGTCCTGCCGACGGTCGCCCGGCTCGTCCGGGACTTCCGGTCGCCGGAGCCCGTCGCGGTCGCGCTCGACGAGACCGCGGGCCGACTCGCGGTCGCCGCGACCGGTGGCGGCAGCGCAGCGGGCGACGCGGCCGCCGACCGGATCGGCCTCGGCGACGCCTGCCGGACCGCCGCCGGCGAGGCCGGCGGCGACGGCTGGGGGACCCCCGTACGCGGGGGGATCGCGGTCGACGACGGCGATATCACGGCGGCGCTGGCCGCGCTCCGGGAGGCGATCTGAGATGGTCGACGACGACTCGCCGGCCGCTGACGACTTGCCGGCCGCTGACGACTCGCCGGTCGTCGACGCCGACCGAACCGCCACGGTCCGGACCGAACACGCCGACGCCGCGACGGTCGCGGCCGCGCTCGGACCGGACGAGACCGACTCGATGCGCACCCGGGTCGACGGCGACACCGTCGCCTGCACCGTTTCGCGACCGACCACCGGCGGGCTCCAGTCGACGGTGGACGACCACCTCGTGAATCTGCGCGTCGCCGACCGCGTCATCCGGCGCGGACGGGCGCACGTCGCCCCCGACGCGCCGCGGACCGACGCCGCGAACGAACCGCACTCCGACGCCACGGACGAACCGCAGACGACCGACACCGACACACACACCGACACATGAGCGAACGATCCGTATCCAAGAGCAGAGAACAGAAGCGCTGGTACTCCGTGCTGGCGCCCGAACAGTTCGACCGACAGGAGCTCGGCGAGACGCTCGCCGAGGAGCCCCAGCAGGTCGTCGGGCGCACGATCACGACGACGCTCGACCAGCTGACGGGCGACTCCAACGCGAACAACACGAAGTTAACCTTCAAGATCACCGACGTCGGCAGCGACACGGCGTACACCGAGTTCATCAAGTACGAGCTGACGCGCGACTACCTGCGCTCGCTCGTCCGCCGCGGCGCCTCGAAGGTCGAGGCGTCGATCACGGTGCTGACGACGGACGACTACCGCGTCCGCGTCCAGCCCGTCGCCCTGACGACGAAGAAGGCGGACCGCTCGCAGGAGAAGGCGATCCGCCGCGTGATGATCGACAAGGTCCACGCCGCCGCCGAGGAGCGCACCTTCGAGGCGTTCGTCGACGCGATCGTCGACGGGAACCTCTCGTCGGCCATCTACGGCGACGCCAAGGAGATCTACCCGCTGCGTCGCGTCGAGGTCCAGAAGCTGACCCTCGAAGCGCGCCCGCGAGAGGTCGCCGCCGAGGAGGAGGCGTCCGTGGACGTCGACGCCGACGAAGTGGCCGTCGACGCCGACGAGTAACGCCTCGCCGCGCGGACCGACGCGACCCGTTTTGCGTTTATCGACCGCGGAGCGGCGGCGCCGGGGGCTCACCCCTCGTCGACGCGAGCGACCATGCGGTGCCGCGCGACCGCGAACCCCCGTTTCTCGTAGAACGCCCTGGCGCGCTCGTTGCCGACGGCCACGTCGAGCGTCACGCGCTCGCAGCCGCGGGCCGCGGCGGTCACGTCGACCCGGTCGAGCAGATCGCCGGCGACGCCCTCGCCGCGGTACGGCTCGCGGACGTACAGTTCGCCGACGTGGAGCCGGTCGCCCGCGGCGAACACGGGCGCGGACGACTCGACGCTCGCGGCGGCGTAGCCGACGAGGTCGCCGCCGTCGACGGCGACCCACGTCATCGCCTCGTCGTCGTCGAGGCGGTCTGCTCGGCGTTCGACGCCCGCGGCGACGAGGTCGAGGTCGTCGGCGAGGCGGTTCCGCTCGGCGACCGGTTCCATCTCCCGGGCGAACGGCAGCCACAGTTCCTCGACCAGCGGTCGCACGTCCGCCTCGCGGAGCCGCCGGATCTCCACGGTCACACCTCCGAGACGGGGACCGTCAGTTGGCGGCGGTACGGTTCGAACCCCCACCGCTCGTAGAACGACGTCGCGCGCTCGTTGTCGACGTCGACGTCGAGCCGGAGTTCGCCGCAGCCGTGGTCGCGCGCGTCGGCGACCGCCCGTTCCATTAACAAGTCGGCCAATCCGGTCCCTCGATACGACTCGTTCACGTAAACGTCGCCGACCACGAGCCGGTCGGGGCGGTCGAACACCTCGGGACACGCGTCGACGCTCGTCGAGACGAACGCGACGAGGTCGCGGTCCGGGCCGGGAACCCCGACGGGCGCGGGGCTCTCGGGGTCGAGAACCTCGGAATCGACGTCGCCCGCCTCGGCTTCCGGGTCGACCCCGACCACCCACGTCCGGTGGTCGTCGTTCTCGCGGCACAGATCGAGGCGGAACTCGGTCTCCGCGGCGATCAGCTCGTCGTCGGGGCGATCGGCGAGCGCGTGGTCCGACGCGGCCGCGGCGAGGTCGCGGTGGTAGGGGAGCCACAGCTCCCTCGCGTAGCGCTCCGCAGCCGCCGCCGTGGGGGGCAGTCGTCGAATCTCCATACGGCGGCCACCGGAGCGGTCGGCATACGCTTTCGGGTCGCGTGCGAGCCGTCCGCATCCTTCGATATCCGGGAGACGAAAGCTTGAAACGCCGCTCGCCCGACCTCACGGACATGGAACTGCGGGTCATCGAGAAGACGGACACGGAGCTCAACATCGAGATCGCGGGCGAGGACCACACGTTCATGAACGTGCTGAAGGGCGCCCTGTTGGAGTCGGACGACGTCGCGGCCGCGACCTACGACGTGAACCCCGAGCAGTCCGGCGGCCAGACCGAGCCCGTTCTCACCGTCAAAGCCGAGGAAGGCGACCCCCTCGACGTGCTCGCGGACGCCGCCGACTCGATCACCGAACGCACGGACGCGCTGCGCGACGCGGTCCACGCGGCCTGACGCCGATCCGAGGCTCCTCCTTTCGCGACCCGACTCACGAGGGGCATACCTAAGTACCGACTCCCGAAACGGAGGGGCATGCCGCCGAGCGTACTCATGCTGGGGTGGGGGTTCCCGCCGAACATCACCGGCGGGCTCGACGTCCACGTAGGGGAACTGTTCACCGGGCTGCGCGACGACCTCGACGTCGACGTCACGCTGGTGTTGCCGGCGGAGTTCGCGCCCGACGACGAGCCGGGGCTCGAACCCGTCGAGACCGGCGAGGGCGACGTCGCGGCCCGCGTGGGAGAACTCTCCGATCGGTTCGCCGAGCTCGCGCCCGACCACGACCTGATCCACACCCACGACTGGTTCGGGTACGGACCCGGTCGCGCCGCCGCCCGCGAGTCCGACGCGACCTGGATCTCGTCGTTCCACTCGCTGGCGAGCGACCGCAACATCGACCCGCCGAGCCGCGAGGTCGAGACCGAGCGTCGGCTCGCGAACGCCGCCGACACGAACATCGCGGTCAGCGAGATCGTCCGCGAGGACATCAAGGAGCTGTACGACGCTGACTCGCGGGTCGTGTACAACGGCTTCTCCACGCCGAAGTTCTCCGGGAAAGACGTGCGCGCGGACCTCGGTATCGACGGCGAGATGCTGTTCTTCGTCGGCCGTCACACCGACCAGAAGGGGATCTCGCATCTGCTGTACGCGACCAAGAAGCTCCGCGGCCGCGACGTGACCCTCGTCGTCGGCGGGTCGGGTCACCAGACCGAGCAGCTGAAGCGGTTCGCCGAGCTGCTCGGCATCGACGACCGCGTCGAGTTCGTCGGCTACGTCCCGGAGGCGGAGCTGGGCGACTACTACGCCGCCTCGGACGCCTTCGTCTCGCCCTCGTACGCCGAGCCGTTCGGGATCACGATCACGGAGGCGCTGGAGGCGGGGACGCAGGTCGTCGCGACCCCCTCCGGCGTCGCCGAGGTGCTCCCCGACGGCTGCCTCGTCGAGGTCGAGACGGACTCGGAGTCTATCGTCGACGGGCTCATCGAGGCGCTCGACCGCGAGGAGCCGCCGCAGTACGAGCGCCGCGAGTGGTCCGACGTCGCCGGGGACACGCTCGCGGTGTACGAAGACGTCGCGTAGGCCGCGACGCCCGGGTCGAACCCCGGAACCGGGTTACGCTTCGTCGCCGCGGTACACGTCGAACTCGGTCGCCGTCTCGGGGTGGCTGATCCGGAACCCGTCGGCCGTCTCGACCACGCCGCGGGTGCTTCCGGCGCCGCCGCCGTACGGGCTCTCCTCGCCGTCGATCCCGCTCCCGCCCTGGTACGGCGAGGTGTACGGCGACCCCGACACGGGTTCGTCGAAGCTCTCCGGCGGGAGGTAGATCCGCTCGCCGCTCTCGGACCGGACGACGACGGCGACGTCGCGGGTCCCGGTCACGTCGATGACGGTTCGCTCCCCCGTGACGCGCGCGTCGATGTCGATCTCATCCATGCCGCACGTTGCGGACGGGAGTGGCTTAGCAGTACCGGCGTCGTTCGAGTTCCGGCCTCACCCCCGTGGTGAATCCTTTTGTGCGGCCGCGCCGAACCTCGCTTCGATGGACGTCAACAGCCATGCCGAGGAGCTCGCCTCCGACCTCGGCGTCGACAAAGAGGAGGTCAAAGCCGACCTACAGAACCTACTGGAGTACAGCGTTCCCATCGACGAGGCGAAACAGAGCGTCCGCCGGAAACACGGCGGCGGTGGCGGCGGGTCGTCGCCAGCGCCCGACGCCGTCGACGTCGGCGAGATCACGACCGACAACGACGGCGTGACGGTGACGGTCCGCGTGCTCACGCAGGGGACGCGCACGATCCGGTATCAGGGCGACGACCTCACGATCCGCGAGGGCGAGGTCGCGGACGGGACCGGCGTCATCTCCTACACCGCGTGGCAGGACTTCGGCTTCGAGCCGGGCGACTCGCTCACGATCGGCAACGCCGGCGTCCGCGAGTGGGAGGGCGAGCCGGAGCTCAACCTCAACGACTCGACCACCGTCGCCATCGCGGACGAGGAAGTCGAGGTGGATCACGAGGTCGGCGGCGACCGCAGCCTCGTCGACGTCGCGGCCGGCGACCGCGGGCGAAACGTGGAGGTCCGGGTGCTGGAGGTCGACGAGAAGACCATCTCCGGGCGCGACGGCGAGACGGACATCTTAGAGGGCGTCGTCGGCGACGAGACCGCGAAGCTCCCCTTCACCGACTGGCAGCCCCGCTCCGAGATCGAGGCCGGCGCCGACCTCCGGATCGAGGACGTGTACGTCCGGGAGTTCCGGGGCGTTCCCTCGATCAACCTCACCGAGTTCTCGACCGTGACGCCGCTGCCCGACCCCGTCGAGGTCGCGGAGGACGCCCCGCGCCTCTCGGTCGCCGACGCGGTCGGCTCCGGCGGGATGTTCGACGTCGAGGTCGTCGGTAACGTCTTGGAGGTCCGGGACGGCTCCGGGCTGATCGAGCGCTGTCCCGAGTGCGGTCGCGTCGTCCAGAACGGCCAGTGCCGGAGCCACGGGGACGTGGACGGCGAGGACGACCTGCGCGTGAAGGCCATCCTCGACGACGGCACGGACACGGTGACGGTCGTCCTCGACGACGAGCTCACCGCGGAGGTGTACGGCGGCGGCCTCGACGACGCCCTCGACGCCGCGAAGGACGCGATGGACAAGGCGGTCGTGGCCGACGACATCGCCGACGCGCTCGTCGGCCGCGCCTACCGCGTCCGCGGGAACCTCTCGGTCGACGACTACGGCGCCACCCTCGACGCGGCCGAGTTCGAGCTCGCGGACGACGACCCGGCCGCGCACGCCCGCGCCGCGCTCGCGGAGGTGGGCGAATGAGCGACGACGGGCCGGGCGCCCGAGAGGTCGCCTACCGGGTGTTCGCCGCCGAGTTCGACGACGCCTCGCTGTCGTACTCGGAGAGCGACGAGGAGCGCGCGCCGAACTACGTCGTCACCCCGACCGGCGCGCGGGTGAACCGCCTGTTCACCGCGGGCGTGCTCACGGAGGTCGAGCGCGTGAACGACGAGACGCGCCGCGGCCGCGTCGTCGACCCCTCCGGCGCGTTCGTCACCTACGCGGGCCAGTACCAGCCGGAGGCGCAGACCTTCCTGGAGCGCGCCGAGCCGCCGGCGTTCGTCGCGCTCACGGGCAAGGCCCGCACCTTCGAGCCCGAGGACTCCGACCGGGTGTTCACCTCCGTCCGCCCGGAGAGCCTCAACGAGGTCGACGCCGACACCCGGGACCGCTGGGTGGTCTCCGCGGCCGAGGCCACGCTCGACCGCCTCGCGGTGTTCGCGACGGCGTTCGACTCCGACCTGCGCGGCGACGACCTCCGCGCGGCGCTGGAGGCGGGCGGCGCCCCCGCCCCGCTGGCCGCCGGGATCCCGAAGGCGCTCGACCACTACGGCACCACCGCGGCCTACGCCGAGGCGGTCCGCCGGCTCGCGGTCGACGCGCTGGAGATGATCGCGGGCGACCGCGACGAGGTCCGGCCCCTCGAACTCGCGCCCGACGAGGGAGAGCCGACGACGATCGGCCCGCTCCCGGAGACCGACGTGACGGTCGACGCGTCGGCGGCGACGGCCGCGGGCGACGCCGCCGACGACGGGAAACCGACCGCCGAGTCGACCCCGCCCGCCGGCGAGGGCGACGCCGAGGCTGCCGATTCCCAGTCGATCGGCGAATCGGCGTCCGACGACCCCGGCGAGACCTCGACGGCCGAAGCGTCCGAGCCGGCGTCGGCCTCGGCCGCCGAGTCCGAATCGCTCGGCGACGCCGACGCCACCGCCGAGCCGGCCGACACCGATACATCCGCCGAGCCGGCCGACGCGCCCGACGAGACGACGGCCGGTGAAGCGACCGACTCCGGCGCGACCGACTCCGGCGCCGCCGACGCGGCGAGCGACGACGGCGGGCTCGGCGACTTCGACGCTGGCGGCGACTCGGAGGCGGCGTTCGACGCCGGCGGGGACTCGGACGCGGACCTCGATCCGGACGCGGACCTCGATCCGGACGCGGACGCCGACGACATGTACCAGCTCGACGACGAGGAGCGCGAGGAGATCGAGTCCGAGTTCGGCACCGACTTCGCGACCGGGACCGAGGTCGACGAGCCGGGCGAGGCCGATATCGACGTGCCCGACCCGGAGGGGCTCGCCGAGGGGGCCGAGGACTCCGCCGCGGCCGCGGACGAGCCGGTCGGATCCGAGAGCGACGAAGCCGCCGCAGCCGAGGAACCCGCGACCGACGACGCGGAGCCGGGCGCCGGCGGGGACGCGGACGAGGCCGGCGACGCCGACGACGTGGACCTCGAGGCCGCGGCGGTCGCGGCGATGGACGACCTCGACGACGGCGACGGTGCGCCCCGTGAGGCGGTCGTCGAGCGCGTCGCCGACGAGCACGGCGTCGAGCCCGGCGCGGTCGAGGACGCCGTCCAGGACGCGCTGATGAGCGGCCAGTGTTACGAGCCGGGCGACGGGCTGCTCAAGCCGATCTGATGGGCGACGCGCCAGCGGTCGAGCCGGTCGTCGGCCAGCCCGCGGCCCTGGCCGACCTCGGCGCGGAGCGCGCGCTGCTCGTCGCCGACGTCCACGCCGGCATCGAGGTCGGCCTGCGCTACGAGCGCGGCGTCGAACTGGACTCCCGCGCCGACGAGCGGCGCGAGCGCCTCGTCGACCTGATCGTCGAGACCGACGCCGACCGGCTCGTCGTCCTCGGCGACCTCGCGCACCGGATCGGGGCGCCCGACGGCGACGAGCGCCAGGAGCTGGCAACGCTGATATCCGCCGTTACCGACCGCGTCCCGATGACGCTCGTCGAGGGGAACCACGACGCGGGGGTCGCGGCGGCGTTCGCGGACGACCTCGACGCCATCGGTCCCGAGGGGGGAATGCTCGGCGAGGTCGGAGGCCCGATGTCCGGCGTCGCCGTCTGTCACGGCCACACCTGGCCCGATCCCGCGCTCCTCGACGCCGACGTGGTCTGTACCGGCCACGAGCACCCCCAGGTCCGGCTGGAGGACGCGGTCGGCGGCTCGCGCGTCGAGCGCGCGTGGCTCCGCGGGGAACTCGACCCCGCGGCGTTCACCGAGGCGGGCGAGGGGGCCGACCCCGGCGAGGACGCCCGCGACGCCGCTCCGCCCGAGCTCGTCGTCTTCCCCGCGTTCAACGAGCGATCGGGCGGGACGTGGGTGAACGTCGAGGGGCAGTCGTTCCTCGCGCCGTACCTCCCGGCGGCGCTGCCGACCGCGGACGCGTACCTGCTCGACGGGACCCGACTCGGCGACTACCGACGGGTCTGAGCGCCGCGGGCCGGCCCCCTCGGCGCGCCGTCGCGGGCGAGGGCCGTTTTCCACGCGAGCGGGAGCGTTTTGCCTCGCGACGCGCGATCCGTTTCCATGGTCACCGACCGCTCCCCGAGCGAGATCGACGAGCCGGGATGGCACTGGCTCCGCGTCAAACACGTCACCGGATTCCCGCGACAGGCCCGCGACGGCTACTTCCCGAAACACGGCGTGACGCGGCCGGCGGCGACGACCGAGGCGAATCTACCGGAGATCGACCGAGAGCGAGAGGGATCGCTCCCGGCCGACCCCGAGACCGTCCGCGACGTCGACCGGCTCGCGCTGGAGACGACGTACCTGAGCGGGAAGTGGCTCGTCGAGCGCCCCGCCGAGACGGTCGACGGGCTCTGGGAAGCGGTCGTCGACGACGTCGAAGCCGGGCGGTTCTGGGACGCGAAGGTCACGACCCGCGCCGGCCGCGAGGCGTTCGGCGAGACGGCCCACGCCGTGCTGGTGTTCACGCCGAACTACTTCCACCGGGCGGACGTCGACCGGGTGCGACGCCGACTCGGAGAGGTTCACGGGGCGACCGAGGAGATCCGGTACCGACCCGACGTGTACACGCTCGACGGGGTCCACGAGGAGCGGCTCGGCCCGCTCGGTGACTCCGGCGCGGCGCGGTTCCGGGCCTGAATCCCGAGCCGCAGGGAGCGGTCGGACTACTCGACCGGGCGGAACCGGAAGCCGTCCCACGCCTGGCTCTCCGGCTCGCGGATGCCGGCGCCCGGTTCGCGCAGTTCGTCGGCGTAGACGGGCTCGACGCGGTCGCCGATCTCGACGTCGAACTGCTCGCCGCCGTCGCCCTCGTCTCCGTCGCTTCCACGACCTGCCTCGCCGCGCTCGGCGATCTGCCCGAGCGCGCGGACCGGCGGGCCGTCGTACTCGTCACCCATCTCGAACTCGACGATGGCGAGGGTGTTCGGCTCGCGGACGCCCGGCGGCGTCGCGGTCGAGGTCGTCCACGTGACGACGCGCCCCTCGTACTCGCGGAGGTCGACGGTCCCGACGCGCTCGGCGCCGTTCGGGCTCACGGTGTGTGGCGGGTAGGTGACCGTCCCGTCCGCGTACTCCGCCGCCTCGAAGGTCGGCTCCGCGCTGTCCCCCTCGGTCGTGCCGTCGCTTTCGGCCGCGTCGTTGTCGCTCATTGGCTGCCCTCCAGAACGGTGGTGGTCACGCAGTTCCCGAACCCGCCGACGTTACAGGCGAGCCCCGTGTCGGCCTCCACCTGTCGCGGGCCGGCGTTCCCGGTGACCTGCTGGTAAATCTCGTACACCTGTGCGACGCCGCTGGCCCCGAGCGGGTGGCCCTTCGACTTGAGCCCGCCCGAGGTGTTGATCGGGAGCTCGCCGTCGCGGTCGGTGACGCCCTCCTCGACCGCCTTCCACCCCTCGCCCTTCTCGAAGAAGCCGAGGTCCTCGCTCTGGAGGAACTCGAGGATGGTGAACATGTCGTGGAGCTCGGCCACGTCGACGTCGTCCGGGGAGATCCCGGCCGTCTCGTAGGCGATCTCCGAGGAGTCGACGACGCCGCCCATCGTCGTCGGATCGGCGCGTTCGTGGACGACGTGCGTGTCAGTCGCGCCGCCGATCCCGCTGATTACGGCGTAGTTGCCGCCGGGGGCGTACTCCTCGGCAACGGACTCTGGGCAGAACACGAGCGCCGCGGAGCCGTCCGTGATCGGGCAGAAGTCGTACAGCCGGAGGGGGTCCGCGACGACCGGCGAGTCGAGGACCGTGTCGAGGTCCACCTCTTTCTGAAACTGCGCGTGGGGGTTGTCCACGCCGTTCCGGTGGTTCTTCACCGCGACCTTCCCGAGGCTCTCGCGGGGCGCGTCGTACTCGTCGAGGTACAGCCGCGCGGTGAGCCCCGCGAACGAGGGGAGTGTGACGCCGTGTTTGTACTCGGCCGGGTGCGTGAGCGACGCGATCACGTCGGTCGCCTCCGACGTCGTCCGGTGGGTCATCTTCTCGCCGCCGACGAGCATGGTGAGGTCGCTCGCGCCCGAGGCGACCGACTGCCACGCGGCGTACACGCCCGCGCCCCCGGACGAGGAGGTCTGGTCGATCCGCGCGGTGTAGGCCGGCTGGGCCGCCAGGTCGTGGGCGAGGGCGTTCGGGACGCCGGTCTGGCCCTCGAACTCGCCGCTGGCCATGTTCGAGACGTACAGGTGCTCGAGGTCGTCGCCGTCGACGCCGGCGTCGTCGAGCGCGGCCGCGCCCGCCTCCGCCAGCAGCTCGCGCACCCAGGCGTCGCGCTGCCCGAACCGGGTCATCGACGCGCCGACGATCGCTACGCGTTCCATACGCCCGGGTCGACCGCGGTCGCCTAAAACGTACCTCTCCGCGGTCGGCCGGGACGGCCCCTCGTCCCGGTTCAGTCGGCCGCGGTCGGGGCGTCGTCGCCGGTCGCGACGGGAGCCTCGCCGCCCACTGCGGGACCGTCGCCTTTGGCCGCCGCCCGCGAGTCCGTCACGTCCATGAACGCCTGCCGCCGGGCGTAGAAGAAGTAGACGTACGGCACCTTCGCCAACACGTCGAGGAAGGCGTACGTCAGCGCGGCGCCCACCGCCCCGGTGAACCCGATACCCGCCGGGCCCATCAGCCAGACGAACGGGTAGGCGAGCCACAGCAGCCCGACGTGGTTCTTCAGTAGGCTGAACAGCCCCCGTTGCATCGGGTCGTCGGGGATACCTCCCGGGAAGATCACGTACAGGTACGCGAACAGCGAGACGTGGAACAGCGCGGAGACGCCGAACAACGCCCACTTGAGCGTCCCGCCGCTCACGACCGCGGCGGCACCGAACACGATCATCAGCGCGTCCGCGATCATCACGCCGGCGATGGCGCGACGCGACGCGCCGGCGGTGTACCCGATGAATCCGACCAGGAGCGGCGTGGTGACGACCCAGTCGACGTAGCGAAGGCCGACGAGTTCGGCCCCGTTGACCGTGACCGTCCCGATCCCGAGCGCCATCCCGACGTAACTGAGTCCGGCGAACCCGGGGATAACGGCCAGCGCGGCCAGCCGCGTGCGCGCCCTCGACCCCTCCAGCTTCGCGTACAGCGCCGCGGTGATCCCGACTCCGATGAGGAAGGCGACCGCCGCCAGCCAGTACGCACTGGTGACGGCACCGGTCATCGCGCACCCCCGTCGGTCGTCGCCCGCGAGTGCGCCGTCCCGGACTCGGCGGCCGGGCCGCCTGAGGCGGCCTCGCCCTCCTCGACGGTGAACGCGGCGACCCGGTCTTGAAGCGTCGTCACGGCGTCGGTCTGGAACGCCCGCAGCGAGTCGGACACGTCCTCGACGACCGACTGTCCCTCCTGGATCTCCGTCGCGGCCTGTTCCGCCGTCTCCGCGGTCTCCGTGCTGATATCCGTGATATCGTCGACGGAGTCGGCGGTGTCCTGTACCGTGTCCGCCTGGTCCGCGGTCGTCCGGCGGATCTCGGTGAGCGACCCGCTGATCTCGTCGACGGAGTCGGCGATCGACTCGATGTCGGAGAGCGTCGACTCCACGGTGTCGGTCCCGGTCTGGACGCGCTCCTGCGTCGAGCGGATCGACACCGTCACCTCCTCGGTCTGGTCCGCGATGTCGTCTATCATCTGGTCGATCTCGTTCGCGCGGGACTGCGTCTCCTCGGCGAGCCCCTTCACCTCCTCTGCGACCACGCTGAACCCGTCGCCGGAGCCGTCCGCCCGGGCCGCCTCGATCGAGGCGTTCAGCGCGAGCATGTTGGTCTGTTCCGCGATCTCGCCGATGATGTCGACGATCTCGGTGATCTCTTCCATTCCGTCTTGGAGCTGCTCGACGCGGTCGACGGCGCGTTCAGCCTCCGACTCGACCTCGGCCATCTCGTCTAGGGCGCTCTGCGAGGAGCTGCGGGCGTCGTCGCTGGTCGCCGCCACCGCCTCGCTCCGGTCCGAGAGGTCGTCGACGGTCGCCGCGATCTCCTCGGCGGACGCGCTGATGTTCTCGACGTCGGCGGCGATCGACTCCAGCTCCGCGCGCTGGTCGCTCGCCTGCCCGCGAATCGTCGTGGCGCTCTCCGTTGCGTCCGCGACGCGCCGCTCGACCTCGCCGCTCATCTCCGCCATCTCGCCCGCGTCCGCCTCGATCCGGTCGGCCATCTCCCGCACCGTCTCGACCGTCCTCTGGAGGTCGTCCATCATCCGGTTGAACGATTCCCCGACGGTCGCGAGGCTCTCGTCGCTCTCGTCGACGTCGACGCGGCGCGTGAGGTCGCCGGTCGCGGCCTCCTCCATCACCTCGGCGTACCGCTCCGCGGTCCGCCGGTACCGGTCCGCCATCTCCGTCGCTTCGGCCCGCGCGTCCTCCAGCTCGTCTTGCGTCCGTTCCATCTCCGCCAGTCGGTCCTTCAGCGAGACCCGCATCTCCTCGATCGACCCGGCCAGCTCACCGAACTCGTCGGTCCGGGTGGACCGGACCTCGCGGTCGATGTCGCCGTCGGCGACGCGCCGCGTCTGCGCGCCGATCTCTGTGACGCTGGCGATCGTCTCGGCCGCGTTGATCGACCCCAACGTCAGCAGTCCGGCGACGGCCGCGACGACCGTCGCGTTCGCGTCGTCGGTGACCACCCCGACGGCGACGATGAACGCCCCCGTCGCGACGTACCCGACGCCCAGTTTCGCCCCGTAGCTGTCTTTCACCGCTGCGATCGGCATGTGACCGATCAGGGAAACCAACGTGTTAAACCGACGCCTCTCCATATCAATCGTGATATTCAGGCGCGTTGCCGGTCCCAAATTCTGGGCACTTTCCGCCGAAGCCCCGATCGTCTCGCTACTCCGCGCGTCGCCCGCCGTGGCCCGGGTAGTCGCGCTCGAACCGCGACCCGATCTCGTCGCGGTCGAGCCGGATCACCACCGGCCGCCCGTGCGGGCAGGCGTAGGGGTTCTCGCAGTCGTCGAGCCGGTCGAGCAGGTCGACGACCCGCCCCTCGGTCAGCGAGGTGTTCCCGGTGACGGAGGGGTAACACGCGAGGTCGGCGAGCAGCTCGTCGACGACGTTCGCGACCGGCTCGTCGCCCGCGGCGGCGTCGTCGACCAGCGCGGAGAGGACGTCGCGCAGGAGGTCGGGGTCGAGCGCGGCGTCGAAGACGGCGGGGACCGCCGTCACCGCGACCTCGCGCTCGCCCGCGCGTTCGGCCCGGAACCCGATCGCGGCGAGGTCGTCGACGAACTCCTCGAACAGCGCCGCCTCGCGCGCGGTCAGCTCGATGCGGACCGGCTCCGCGAGCGCCTGCGCGTCCGCGCCGTCCGCGAAGGTCGCCGTCAGCCGCTCGTAGTTCACCCGCTCGTCGGCCGCGTGCTGGTCGATCAGCACGAGTCCGTCGGGCGCCTCGGCGACGACGTACGTCCCGTGGAGCTGTCCCAGCACCCGCAGCGAGGGCAGCGAGTCGAACTCGCGCTCGCGCTCGGTCGCCTCGCCGTCGAGGGTCCGCTGTCGCGCGGCGGATCGGGGTCGGGCATCCGACCGCCGCGCGTCCTCGCCGGTCGACACTTCCCTGCCGCCCGCCATTCCGTCGCGGTCAGGTCCGTCGCCGTCCGGTCCGTCACCGAGCGACGGGGAACCGTTCGAGTCCTCGACGCCCGAGGCGTCGGCGTCGCGGTCGACCGCGTCGCTCAGGGCCTCGGCGTCGTCGGCCTCGCCCCGGGCGCCGACGTCGGTCGGTCCCTCCGGGTCGCGCTCCGTCGCGTCTTCCTGCCAACTCCGCGGAGAGGGGCGGTCGCCGCTCGCGTCGTCGCTCGCGCCCCCGTCCAGCCCGTCGACCGCCCACGCCGCGTCGTCGTCGGGGTCCAGCTCGGTCGGCGTCGCGGAGTCGACGGCGTCGGACTCGGACGCGTCGGTGTCGGCTTCGCTTCGGGGGCTATCGCCGTCGTCACCCGAATCGGGTCGCGAGCCGGGACCCGCGGACTCTGTCGACTGCGCGGATTCGGTCGACCGCGGAGACCCGCGCCCCTCGCGCGCGGCGCGCTCGTGGTCGGTGTCCGCGCCCCCGACCGCCTCGTCGGCCGGCGTCTCGGGATCGACGGCGGTCTCGTCCGGCGCCGACTGCCCGCGGGGCGCGGTCGACCGGACCAGGCCGTGGTCGAGCAGGGCCTCCTCGACGGCCGCCTCGACAGCCGACCGGACCGCCGACTCCTCGTCGAACCGCACCTCCAGCTTGCGCGGGTGGACGTTCACGTCGACGTCGCCGGACGGGACCTCGACGAAGAGGACGGCGAACGGGTAGCGGTCGGGGGCCAACTGGCCGCCGTAGGCGTCGAGGGTCGCCTCGCGGAGCGCGCTCGCGGTGACGTACCGGCCGTTGACGTACGTCGAGAGGTAGTCGCGCGTCGAGCGCGCCGTCTCCGGGTGTGAGACGAGCCCCGTCACGCGCTGGACCGGCGCGTCGTCTCCCGTCCCGTCCTCGTCCCTGTTGTCCCCGCCGTCGGGCGTCCACTCGACGTCGATCATCGACTCGGCCACCTCGCGGCCGTAGACGGCGAGGACGGCCGAGCGGAGGTCGCCGTTCCCCTCGGTCGCGAACGTCTCGCGGCCGTCGTGTTCCAGCGAGACCGCGACGTCGGGGTTCGCAAGCGCGTAGCCGGTCACGACCGTGTTCACGTGGTCGAACTCGGTGGCGGTCCGCTTGAGGAACTTCTCGCGGGCGGGCGTGTTGAAAAAGAGGTCGTCGACCTCCACGGTCGTCCCCGCGGGACAGCCGGCGGGGCGCACCTCGCCCACCTCACCGCCCTCGACGGTAATCTCCGCGCCCGCCTCGGCGCTCGGGGGTCGCGATCGGACGGTGAGCCGCGAGACCGCGCCGACCGTGTACAGCGCCTCGCCGCGGAAGCCGAGCGTGCCGACGCCGCGGTCGAGGTCCTCGATGTCCCCGATCTTCGAGGTGGCGTGCTCGGCGACGGCCGCCTCCAGCTGGTCCGCGGGGATGCCGACGCCGTCGTCGCGGACGCGGATCCCCTCGGTGCCGCCCGACTCGACCGACACCGCCACGCGGCTCGCGCCCGCGTCGAGGCTGTTCTCGACCAGCTCCTTCACGACGCTCGCGGGCCGTTCGACGACCTCGCCGGCCGCGATCCGCTGGACGGTGCGCTCGTCCAACCGCTCGATTGCTGGCGGCTCCATGTTACCGTCCGTCCGACGAGCGCGCACTTCAAGCCGTTGTCGCCCGCGGCGACGCGAGACGGACTGAAGCCCGGCGAGCATGCCCTTTATAAACAAATGCGGTGGCGCGTGCCTGCGAGCGGCCGACAGGCCGCGAGCAGCCCGCGCGAGGGAGTCGGGCGCGCCGAGGGCGACCGGAGGGAGCCCGACGGACGCGCCCGACGAGGCTGGGGAGGCGAGAGGTGCCGTGCTGTGCGGGGCGGGACTCAAAGGGGCGGCCGCGAGGACGAAGCACGGCGACGTAAGCACCGCAGCGAAGGAGCGGTAGCGACTGAGCGAGGAGCGCAGCGAGCCGCGCGAGTCCTCGCGGCTGGGGCTTTGGAGTTGTTCACCGCCGTTCAGCGGTCAGTTATTTATAAGCGAGCGACAGGGGTTTCGGAGGTGTTCGCCGTCGATCCGGTATCAACCATCTATAAACAAGCGGCTTGGGCAGTGGAAGGGGCCACCGCAGCGTCAGCAGTTTTCAAGCAGATATACTGGGTTCTGATAGCGTTCGATCTCGGCACGGGGAGAAAGTACGAACGATCGGTTCACACGCCGGCGCCCTATCCGAAAACCGGCCCACCTAAGCGACCGCGGCCGCGATCTCCTCGTCGGTGAGGAACACGTCCTCGCCGGTCTCGGGGTCGAACAGGTGGATGTCCTCCTCCGCGAAGGAGACGCCGACCTCGTCGCCGGCTTCCGGCTTCACGTCCGCGGGCGAGCGCGCGAGGAAGTCCTCGGTGACGGTGAGGTGTACGTAGTTGTCGGAGCCGATCGGTTCGACGACCTCCACCGTTGAGCGCAGGTTCCCCTCGCCGTTCGGCGACTCGTCGAGGACGATGTTCTCCGGCCGGATACCCAGCGTGTACCGGCCGTTCCGGAGGTCGTTGCCCCGGACGTACTCCGGCGAGAGGCTGAGTTCGAACCCGGCGTCCTCGTTCCGAATCGTCGCCGTCGTCCCGTCCGTCTCCACGTCGACGTCGAGGAAGTTCATCGACGGCGAGCCGATGAAGCCGGCGACGAACTCGTTCACAGGGTTCTGGTACACCTCGGTGGGCGCGCCGACCTGCTGGAGCTCCCCGTCGTTGAGGATGGCGAGGCGGTCGCCCATCGTCATCGCCTCCTCCTGGTCGTGGGTGACGTACATCGCGGTGACGCCGAACTCCTTCTGGAGCTTCTGGATCTCCGCGCGCATCTCGGTGCGGAGCTTCGCGTCGAGGTTCGAGAGCGGCTCGTCGAAGAGGAACACCTCGGGCTCGCGCGCGATGGCCCGGCCGAGCGCGACGCGCTGCTTCTGCCCGCCGGAGAGCTCGTCCGGCTTGTCGTCGAGGAGGTCCTCGATACCCATCATCTCCGCCATCTCGCGGACGCGCTCGTGGCGCTCCTCCGTCGTCATGTCGGTGCTCATCTTGAGCCCGAACGCCATGTTCTGCCGGACCGTCTTGTGCGGGTATAACGCGTAGTTCTGGAACACCATCGCGACCGGGCGCTCCTTCGCGTGGACCTCGGTGATGTCCTCGTCGTCGAAGCTGACGGTGCCCGACGTGGGCTCCTCGAGACCCGCGACCATCCGGAGCGTGGTCGTCTTCCCGCAGCCCGAGGGCCCGACCACCGTCACGAACTCCCCGTCGTCGATCTCCAAGTCGAGGTCGTCGACCGCGACGATGGTTCCCCGGTCGAACTCCTTCCGGAGCGTATCGAGCGTGACGCGTGCCATTTCCCTGAAGACCGGCCCGACGGCATATGAGTTCTTTGCTGTTTTTCTGATATATGGTGAATAATCTCTTCTCAAATATTCGACGCGCGTCGTCGCCGCCCGATCGGACCGTTGGCGAGGCCGCTCGCCGGCCGGAGCGATCGCCGTCGAATCAATTCGGATCGATGATTGATCCGGGTCGACCCGGATCAATCCGGATCGATCGGGACGTATCCCAAACACTAAATGTATGAAAATATAGTTCATCATTTGTTCTAGTCACATGAACGAGAAACGTAGAACGCTGCTCAAGGCGATGGGGGGATCGACTGCGCTCGCGGGGCTCGCGGGCTGTATCAGCACCGGTGGCTCCGGCGGGGACGGTTCCGACGGCTCCGACGGCGGCGACGCCGGGGGCACCGCGACGCTGTGGACCGACCTCTCCGACGGCGAGGACGAGGCCATGTCCGCGTACATCGACGAGTACGAGTCCGAGAGCGGGGACACGATCGACAAGAACGAGCCCGGCGGCGAGCTCGACCAGCAGCTCGAGACCGCCATCCCGTCCGGCGAGGGCCCCGACTCGTGGATCTGGGCGCACGACTGGATCGGTCGGTTCGCGGTCCGCGAGGAGCCGCCGTTCCTCTACGACGCGAGCGACGACGTCGACGCCTCGCTCGACGTGTTCACCGAGACCGCACAGGAGGCGGTCCAGTTCGACGGCGCGCTCCACGGGCTCCCGTTCGCGTCGGAGACGGTCGCGCTGTTCTACAACGAGGACATGGTCGACGAGCCGCCGGAGACGCTCGACGACATGATCTCGACCATGGACGAGTTCCACAATCCGGAGAACGGGGAGTACGGCCTCTCGTACCCCGTGACGAACCCGTACTTCGTCAGCGGGTTCATCCAGGCGTACGGCGGCGACATCTTCGACACCGAGAGCCTCGAGAACGACCTCGACAGCGAGGCGTGTAAGCGGGGCATGGACGCGCTCGAACGGGTGTCCGACTACGTGCCGGCCGACCCCGGCTACGAGTCGCAGATCGTCGCGTTCGCCGACGGCGCCGCGCCGTTCGCGATCAACGGCCCGTGGGAGATCGCGAACCTGAGCGAGGAGATCGAGAACCTCGGCGTCACCACGCTCCCGACCATCGACGGCAACAACCCGCGGACGTACTCGGGCATCCAGACGTTCTACTTCAGCGCGATGCTGTCGGACGCCGACCAGTCGACGGTCGACGCCGCGACGGGGCTCGCAGAGTGGTACACCACCAACGAGGAGATCATCCAGACCAACGCCGAGGAGCAGGGGTACATCCCCGTGCTCTCCTCGGTCGTCGAGGACGGGAACCTCTCCGAGGACGTCCGGGCGTTCGCCCAGCAGGTCGACCACGGCGTCCCCATCCCGACTCACCCGAACATGAACGCCGTCTGGACGCCGCTGACCGAGGCGCTGACCCGCGTCTTCAACGGCAACCAGGAGAGCGGCCCGGCCCTCGACCAGGCGGCCTCGGAGATCCGGGAGAACCAGTAGGCGACACCCGCTCTACCCACCATGGCTTCCTCACAACTCGACGTCGGCGGCGGCGGGCTCTCGCGGCTCCGGTCGGCGCTGCCGTTCTCCGGCCACGACTGGGGACTGCTGCTCGTCATCCCCGGCGTGATCCTCTTCTCCAGCTTCATGCTGTACCCGATCGTCTACCTGTTCTACATCTCGCTGACCGACGCGACGTTCGCCGGCTCGGTGATCGGCGGCGGCGCCGAGCTGATCGGGCTGGCGAACTACGCGCAGCTGCTCCGGGACCCGCAGTTCTGGTCGTCGATGTCGACGACCTGGTTGTTCGTCGCCGTCTCGCTCGTGGTCAAGGTGTTCGTCGCCGTCGGCATCGCGCTGCTTCTGAACCACGCGCGGGTCGTCGGGAAACGCTACATGCGCGCCGCGGTGATCGTCCCGCTGGGGTTCCCCGGCATCTTCACGATCACCGTCTGGCGCGGGATGTTCAGCGACGCCCGGTTCGGCGTGTTCAACACGGTTCTGGGCCGGTACAACGAGTTTATGTCGGCGCTGTCGGCGCCGCAGGTCCTCCTTTTCGACGTGCCGATCGGCTTCCTCAGCGGCCGCTGGGAGGCGTTCTTCGCGTACGTCACGACCGAGGTGTGGCTGGCGTACCCGTTCATGGTGATCATCATCGTGAGCGCGCTCCAGGACGTGCCCGAGTCGCTCCACGAGGCCGCGATGGTCGACGGCGCCGGGTGGCTCCAGCGGTTCCGGACGGTGACGCTGCCCGCGATCAAGGGGCCGGTGCTGTTCGCCTCTATCCTCACCGCGGCGACGTCGTTCCAGCAGTTCCTGATCCCGTGGGTGTTCAACCGGGGCGGCCCGGCCAGACAGAACGAGCTGATCATCGTGTACGGCTACCGCGAGGCGATCAGCTTCAACGAGTTCGGGCTCTCCGCGGCGATCCTCATCGTCGCCATCGCGTTCGTCGGGCTGTTCATGCTCGTCGCCGTGCGCTACGGCGGCCTCGCCGAGGGGGTGGGTGAGCAATGAGCGCGATCCGCTCGTTCGCGGCGCTCGTCGCCGCCAAGCTGGTCGCGTTCGCGACCGCCCCCAAGCGGTTCGTCGTCACGGTCCAGCGGGCGATCTACGACCTCCGCACCGGGAAGCGCACCCCATGGGACGTCGCGAAGAGCGTCCTGATGACGCTGTTCGGCCTCGCGATGGTGCTGGTGCTGCTGTTCCCGCTGTTCTGGATCTTCGCGGCGTCGCTGGCCGAGGGGACGCGGCTGTTCACTACCAGCGGCATCTTCCCGGACCCGTCGACGTACAACCTCGGCGCGTACCGGTGGGTGATCTTCGAGTCCGACTTCTTCTTCGTCGACGGCGACTGGGGGTACCCCCAGCTCGTTCTCGGCGGGAGCGGCGGGCTCGTGAGCTTCCGGTGGGCCGGCACCGAGACCGGTCCCGGCGCGGTGTTCAACAGCCTCTACATCGTCAGCGTGACGCTCGCGGCCGGGTTCGGGATGATCGTCCCGGCCGCGTACGCGTTCTCGCGCCGGAAGTTCGTCGGCCGCAAGCGCATCCTCTACGGCTACGTGCTGTTCACGCAGATCGGCGCCGGGCTGTCGATCGCGACGCTCGTGGCGCTGTACTCGCTGTTCAGCAGCTACGGGCTCACGAACAACCTGTTCGTTCTCGGACTGTTCTACGCCGCGTCGGCGATCCCGTTCAACACGTGGCTACTGAAGACGTACATGGACAACATCCCCGTCTCCTACGAGGAGGCGGCGATGGTCGACGGCGCGAGCTTCTTCGACACGATCCGGGAGGTGATCCTCCCGCTGACGAAGCCGGGGCTCGCCGTCGTCCTGATCTTCGTCTGGCTCGCCGGCTGGAACGAGTTCATCATCGCGCAGACGCTGCTGCGCCCCGAGAACTACCCGCTGTCGGTGGAGCTGTACAACATCGCGACCGAGGGGCGGTTCTCGACGCCGTGGACCCGCTTCGCGGCGTTCGCGAACCTGTTCGCGCTGCCGGTCGCGATCGTCTACTTCGCGGCCCAGCGCTCCGTCGAGGACGGCCTCTCGTTCGGCGGAATGGAGGGGTAGGCGGTCCGAGCGCGGTCCGTCGTCCGCCGCTCAGTCGTCCGCGGTCGGCGTCGGCGCCTCGCCGCCGAGCCGCTCGCGGTCGTGGGGGGCCTCGAAGTCGAGGTCGGGGCCGCGCGCGACGATGCCCGAGGGAGTCACGTCCGGGTGCGTGGTGTAGTAGTGCTCCTTGATGTGCTCCATGTTCACCGTCTCCGCGACGCCCTCGGTCTGATAGAGGTCGCGAAGGTACGGCCAGAGGTTGTCGTACTGGTGGATGAACTTCCGGTTACACATGAAGTGGGTGTGGTACACCTGGTCGAAGCGGATCAGCGTGGTGAACATACAGATGTCCGCCTCAGTGAGCGCGTCGCCGACGAGGTATCGCTGATCGGCGAGCCGCTCGTCGTACCGGTCGAGCGCGTCGAACAGGTCGTCAATCGCCTCGTCGTAGGCGCTCTGGGAGGTCGCGAACCCGGCGCGGTAGACGCCGTTGTTGATCGGTTCGTAGATGTCGGTGATGACCTCGTCGACCTCCGCGACGGTCGCGTCGTCGTCCGCGTCGGGCAGCAGCGAGACGCCGTTACCGAGGCCGGTGAACGCGGTCGAGAGGGTTCGGAGGACCTCGCGTGACTCGTTGTTGACGATGGTCTCCTCCTCTTTGTCCCACAGCACGGGGACGGTCACCCGGCAGGTGGCGTCGGGGTCGGCCTCGACGTACAGCTCGCGGAGGTAGTCGCTGTCGTGGAGGTGGTCGGGGGTACAGCCCTCCTTCTCCGGGGTGAACTGCCAGCCGTCCTCGTCGCGGTACGGGTCGACGACCGAGACGCCGATGGCGTCTTCGAGGCCGAGCAGCGACCGCGCCAGCAGCGTGCGGTGCGCCCACGGGCAGGCGTACGAGACGTACAGGTGGTACCGGCCGGCCTCCGGCTGGAACCGCTCGTCCGGCTCCGCGTCGACGTGGTCGGGCACGTCGCTGCCCGCGACCCAGTTCCGGAAGGTGGTCTCGCCCCGCTGGAAGGCGCCCTCCTCGTCGGTCGCCTCGTAGGTGTCCGTGCGCCACTCGCCGTTCACGAGCTGATTCATACTCCATAGTTGGGCTTCGGCCCATATAACGTGGGCGGGGACACGCGTGTCACCCGTCGGACGAACGGTCGGCTATCGGACTTTGCGTTCGATGGTTATAATTGAGCGACGATTGGCCGACGGCCGATACCGCCAGAGCCCCAGCCGCTTGCTTATAAGTCGCTGCTGGTAGATCGGCGGTGAACGCCGCCAAAGCCCCAGCCGGGAGGCCGGCCCTTTGAGTCCCACCCCGCCCCGCACAGCGACCGCACCTCACGCCTCCCCAGCCTCGCGGCTCACGCGTCGCGGCTGCGCCGCTCGCGTTCGCCGCGTCTAGCGAGGGACCGAAGGTCCCTCTGGCGGCGCGTAGCGCCGGCGACCTCGCGCGGACTCCTCGCGGCCTCCGCTTCGCTCCGGCCGCTCGCAGGCACGCGCCGCCGCATCTGTTTATAAAGAACTACGATCGTCCCGGTGGCTTTTCGTCGTCGCTCGCGTGTCCCGACCCATGACCGAGGAAGGCGAGTCCGCGCCGACCGTCGCGGTCGTCGGCGGCGGCGCGGTCGGCGTCACGGCGGCTCACGACCTCGCGGCCCGCGGCGCCGACGTGACGCTGTACGAGCGCGACGAGTTGGCGGCCGGGAGCTCCGGGCGCGCGGCGGGCGTCCTCTACGACGCCTACGCCGAGGACGTCGACGCCGCCGTCGGCGCCCGCGCGCTGGAGCGGTTCCGCGCGTTCGACCGGTCGCTGCCCGGCTTCTCGTTCTCGCCCTGCCCGTACGTGATCGCGGTCCGCGAGGGCGACCCCGACGCCGACGCCGTCCCGGCGATGGTCGAGCGCATGCGCGCTCACGGCCGCGAGGTGTCGCTCGTCGACCCCGACGCGCTCGGCGAGCGGTTCCCCGCGCTCCGGACCGACGACCTCGCCGTCGCCGCGGTCGCGGAGGGGGCGGGGTGGACCGACCCGCCGAGCTACGTCCGCGTCCTCGGCCGCCGGGCCGCCCGCGAGGGCGTCGCGGTCGAGACGGAGACGCCGGTCGCGCTCGGCCCGCGGACCGACGCGGGGCGCGAGATCCGGGGCCGCGACGCCGGCGCCGACGGGAATTCGGGGGCCGAAACGCGCGCGTTCGACGCGGTCGTCGTCGCGGCCGGGGCGCACACGCGGTCGCTGCTCGCGGACGCCGGCGTCTCGGTCCCGGTCGTTCCCTACCGCGTCCAGGCGCTCGTCTGCCCCGAGCCCTACGACGGCCCGATGGTCTACGACGCCACCGCGGACGCGTACCTCCGCCCGCACCCGGACGGGCTGCTCGCGGGCGACGGCACGGAGCCGGTGCCGGCCGACCCCGACGGCTACCGGCGCGAGGCGGACGACTGGTTCCGCGAGGACGTCGCGGCCGTCCTCGACGAGCGGCTCGGTCGCGACGGTCGAACCGACCAAATCGATCCCGACGCAGACATCTCGCGGTCGTGGGCCGGACTCTGTACCGCGACGCCCGACGGCGACCCGCTCGTCGGGCCGGTGGACGCGGACGAGACCGCGGGCCGCGACTCGATCGGCGCTCCTGCCCCCTCCCTATTCGTCGCCGCCGGCTGGCAGGGCCACGGGTTCATGCGAGCGCCCGCGATCGGCGAGACCGTGGCCGAGGGCGTGCTGGCGTCGCTCGCGGGCGTCGCGTCCGACGCGCCGGACTCGCCGTGGATCGGCGCGTTCGACCCGGCGCGGTTCGACGGCGACGAGGCGTTCGAGATCGCGGAGGGGATGTCGCTGTCGAACCGGACCGAGGGGGAGTAGCCGGGCGGAGCGGGGGCCCGACGGGCGCGGTCAGTCGTCTTCCTCGACCACGTCGACGTCGCTCGACCCGCCGCGTTTGGGGATCTCGACGTGGAGCGTGCCGTTGCGCGTGAGCGTCGCGTTCGCGCCCTCGGGCGTCACGTCGGCGTCGCGCGGGAGGTCGACGCTCCCGGACAGCGAGACGCCGCGGCCGGGGAAGACGAGGTCGTAGCCGTCGTAGAAGTCGCGGAAGCGTTCGAGGCTCACTTCGACGGTGCGGTCGAGGAAGGTGACGTCGACGTCCTCGCCGCGGACGCCCGGGGCGTCGAAGACGACGAGGTACGCGTCGTCGCTCTCGAGGAGGTCGGACGAGAGCGGGCGGCGCTCCTGGACGCGGCCCCACCCGCGGCCGACGCGTTCGAGGGCGTTCCGGAGCGCCGACCGACCGGTCTCGACGAGTCGGCTCACGGGCTCACACCTCGATTTCGACGAGGTCGCTCCCCCCGCAGTACGGACACGAGAGGTCCTCGACCGCGTGGTCGTCGGGCACGTCGTACGTGTAGTGGTTCTCGAACATGTCCAGCTCGCAGTCGTCGCTGACGCACTTGACCTCCATCGTCGATGGCATATACGGTCGTAGTGCCGGCGAGGGCTTAAACGGCGTGGCGGCGGCGACTCGGGGGCCCGAAACGCGACGGCGATCGGCGCTCCGCGCGACGGGCCGGTCAGAGCCCCGCGCCGCGCATGCGCTCCGGAACGACGGTCCGCTCCGCGAGCAGCGCGAGGAGGACCCCGGATGCGACGCCGGCGGCGAACCCCGGCCCGTACGGGAACAGGCTCGGCGCGAACGCCAGCGCGACGCCGAGCCAGACGATCGCGACGAGGACCGCCGCGCCCGCTGCGACGGACGCCAGCGTCTCGTACCGGTCCGGCGGGAGCCGGTCCCGAGCCAGCCACGCGGCCGGTCCGACGAGCAGGGCGGTGCCGACCGCCCACGCGGCCGCGGCGCCCCACGGGCGCGGGTCGGCGGCGCGGAACTGACCCGCGGCGAAGACGCAGACCGCGCCGGTCACGAGGAGCTGTACGATACGCCGCCGGCGAGCTGGCGTCTCGGAGGGCACGGGTGACGGTTTCGGCCGTTCCGACATAAGCGACCGCCCGCCGCGGTCGGTCCGCCCGCCGCCTCTCCCGTCCGCTCCGCCGTTCCGCACGCTTTTCCCCTTTCGGCCGACTACGGACGGTAACATGACCGATTCGCCCGCGTCGGCTCGGGGGTCGCTCCCGGCCGACCCGAACGACCTCTCCGTCACCATCGTCGACGGGTACGTCGACGAGCCGGCCCACTTCGGCGTCCCGCCGTACCTCTCGACGTACCCCCGGTACACGGCCGGCGCGCTCGTCGACGCCGGCGTCCCGGAGTCCCGGATCACCTACCACACCATCGACGAACTCCGCGACGACCGGTCGAAACACGCCGACGTGGCGGACGCCGACCTCATGGTGTACGTCGGTGGGATGACGGTGCCCGGGAGCTACGTCGGCGGCACGCCCGCGGAGCCGGACGAGGTGCGCGAGCTCGGCTGGACCGCCGACGGCGTGACCCTGCTCGGCGGCCCCGTGCGCTTCGGCGTCGGCGAGGAGAACGCGGGCGCACAGGAGACGCAGCGCGACGACCTCGACTACGACTTCGTCGCGATGGGCGACGTCGAGGCCGCGGCCCACGACCTCGTCCGCGAGGGGTTAGAGGGGTACGGCAACCGGATGCGGACGAACGAGGAGGTCGACCGCTGGGCCCGGCAGGGGGCGTTCGTCGTCGAGCAGCACCCGAACCACCCCGACTACCTCATCTGCGAGATGGAGACCTCGCGCGGCTGCGCGTACCGCTGCTCGTTCTGTACGGAACCCCTGTACGGCGACCCGGCGTTCCGCGCGGCGCGGTCCGTCGTCGACGAGGTCGACGCGCTCTCGGACCGCGGGGTGCGCCACTTCCGGCTCGGTCGGCAGGCCGACATCCTCGCGTTCGGCGGCGACGGCGAGGCGCCGAACCCGGACGCCTTGCGGGAGCTGTACGGCGGGATCCGCGAGGTCGCGCCCGACCTCCGGACGCTCCACCTTGACAACATGAACCCGGTGACGATCACCGACTACCCGGAGGCGTCGCGGGAGGCGATCCGCGTCATCGCCGCGCACAACACCCCCGGCGACACGGCCGCGTTCGGGCTCGAATCGGCCGATCCGGTCGTCCAGGAGGAGAACAACCTGCTCGTCACCGCCGAGGAGTGTTTAGCGGCCGTCCGCGTCGTCAACGAGGAGGGCGGCTGGCGCCCGGGCGACGCCCCCGAGACGACGCCCGGTGACGCGGGTCGCGTCACCGGTCCCTCGACCGGCCCTGACGCCTCGCCGCGGCTGCCGAAGCTGCTCCCCGGGATCAACCTCGTCCACGGGCTGACCGGCGAGCGCCCGGAGACGTACGAGCACAACAAGCGGTTCCTCCAGACGGTGTACGACGAGGGGCTGATGCTCCGCCGGATCAACATCCGGCAGGTGATGGCGTTCGCCGGGACGGAGATGGCCGAGACGGGCGCGGACATCGCACAGGAACACAAAGACCAGTTCCAGGCGTACAAGCGGGAGGTCCGCGAGACGATCGACAATCCGATGCTCGACCGCGTCGTCCCGCCGGGGACGGTCCTGCCCGACCTCCACCTCGAGTACCACCAGGACGGCAAGACGTTCGGCCGCCAGCTCGGGACCTACGCGCTCCTCGTCGCGGTGCCGGGCGAGCGCGAACTCGGCACGGCGATCGACGTGGCGATCACCGACCACGGCTATCGCTCCGTGACCGGCGTCCCGTATCCGCTCGACGTCAATTCGGCCTCGATGGACGAGCTGACGGCGATACCGGGCATCAATCAGAACACGGCCGGCGACGTCGTGGTCGGCCGCCCCTACGAGTCGGTCGATGCGGTCGACGCGGGCGTCGCGGACCTCGCGGCGTACGCGATCGCCGGCGACACCGACGTGCCGATCCCGGGCCGCGACCGCCCCGGCTCCGGGCCCGGCCCGGCCGCCCGGTCGTCGCTCGGTCGCGGGGACTGAGCGGTGTCAGCAGACGACCCCGGCGACGCCGACCGCCTCGACGACCCCGACGACGCCGACCGCCTCGACGACCCCGTGGTCACCAGGGTCGAAGTCCCCGTCGACACGCGCGCCCCCGACGGGACTACGAACGCCTACGTCCTCGACGGGCTCCTCGTCGACCCGGCGGCCCGGACCGACGCGCTCGACGCCGCGGTGGCGGAGCGGGGGTCGTCCCCGTCGGGCGGCCCCGCCGACGCGCTCGCCGCCCCGTCCGTCGAGGCGATCGCGGTCACCCACGCCCACCCGGACCACGTCGGCGCGGTCGCCGACTACGCCGCGCTGACGGGCGCGACCGTCGTCGCCCGCGAGGGCCACGCCGACCGCTTCGCGGCGGCGGCCGGGATCGCCCCCGACGAGACGGTCGCGCCCGGAGAGACGGTCGCGGACACCGCGGTCCGGGCGGTCGACACGCCGGGGCACGCGCCCGATCACGTCGCGTTCGCGGCCGGCGGGCCGGAGGCCGGCGGACCGCCGGAACGATCGTCGCGCGCCGTGCTGTGCTGTGGCGACCTCGCGGTCGCAGAGGGGAGCGTCGCCGTCGCCGCGCCCGAGGGCGACCTCGCCGCGTACCTCGCGAGCCTCGAACGGGTTCGCGACGCCGGCTACGACCGACTGCTCCCGGGACACGGCCCGGCGATCGACGACCCGGCGGCGACCTGCCGGCGGCTGATCGAACATCGAATCGCCCGCGAACGCGACGTGATCGCCGCGATCGACGGCGGCGCGGCCGACCTCGACGCCGTCGTCGACGGCGCTTACGAGAAGGACCTCTCCGGCGTGCGGGACCTCGCGCTGGCGACGGTCGCCGCGCACGTCGAGAAACTGGTGACCGAGGGACGGGTCGAGGGGGCGTGGCGCGCGCGGCTGGCCGACCGCGGGTTCGAGTGACCCGCTCGCCCCCGCCGAACCCCGCTCCTACTCCGCTTCGAGCTCGACGACGACCTCCGACAGCGGCGTCTCCGTCACGTCGACGAAGCGCCCGCCGGCGGCGACGATCCCTCCGTCGACCTCCGCGTCGTCGCCGACGTGGACGAGCGCGGTCGTCGAGGCCCCGAGCGCCTCCGCGGCGGCCTCGAACGCCGACGGGTGGGGCTTGCGCCAGCCGCAGCCGACGCTCGTCGTGACCGCGTCGAACTCCCCGCGGAGCCCGGCGCGGATCAGCGTTCGGGGGACCAGCTCGGGGACCGCGCAGTTCGAGAGCAGTCCGACCGGCCCGCGCTCGCCCGCCCCCTGAACCGCGTCGAGCGCGCCGTCGCGTCGGGTCACGTCCGGGTCGAACGCCGCGATCACGGCGTGTCTGGCGACGTTCTGATCCGCGTCGACGCCGCGGGAGTCGAGCGCGCGGGCGACGTGCGCGGGGAGCGGGACCTCCGCGCCGGCCGGCGCCTCGACGTGCCGTTCGCCGTACGCGACGTGCCAGTCGTCCGGGACCGCCACGTCGCGGGACTCCAGTTCGCGCGCGACCGCTTCCGCCGGATCGGACGGGTACTCGACGTCGACGAGGGTCCCGAAGAGGTCGAAGGTGACTGCCACGATACCACTGGTAGGGACAACCCCAGATTGAAGCTGTCGGTCGGGAAGACCCGTTCCGACGACGGCCGCGCGGGGACCCGCTCGATGTCGGTCCCACGGTGACCCGTTTCGACGTCGGCCGCACGAGGCGCGTCGCGCTCAGAACAGCGAGCCGAAGTGGAGCGTGATAAGGCGGTAGAGGCCGGTAACCCACGCGCACAGCCACAGCAGCATGAACCCCGCGACGCCGGCCCGGAGCCGCTTCCGCCAGTGGCTCATGTCCTCGTGGAGCTCGTCGATGTCCACGCTGGGGTCCTCGTAGGCGTCCGCGTTCCGCTTCGCCTGGAAGATCCGCACGATCCCGGTGAGCGCGAACGCCAGCAGGGCGTACGCCTGAACGCCGAAGAACGCGTGGACGATCGCCAGTCCGCTCACCTGGTCGAGGACGCGCGGGATCATCCACCCGACGAGGGGGACGGTCGTGAGCAGCAGACCGGCGACGATGTACCGCAGGTGCCGCATCAACACGTTCCACGACACCGTCTCCGTGTCGATCATGATCCAAGCGCCGTACAACAGGAACGGCAGGCTCGCCGTCACGGACATCCCGGCAAGCGCCGCGATGACCGACTCGTCGACCATACGATCGGTTCGTGCTCCGGCGCGTAAAGCCCCGCGATCCGCGTCCGGCGACGGGGCCCCCCGGCCGGACGCGGACGAAAACAGTTAGCGTCAGGAGCACGTACCGCCGAGGTGATGGAGGACACCTCGACGCGGTCGGAGTCGGAGTCGCCGCCGGAGGAGCCGGCAGATCCGGCGTCCGACGGCCCGGAAACCCCTGCTTCGGAGGCCGAGGAGAACGGCACCCCGGCCGACGCCGGGGGTCCTTCCGGGGACGAGACCGACGCCGGGGACCCCTCCGGAGACGGGACCGACGAGGGGACCCGGGAGGGCGAGACCGACATCGAGGCCCTCCGCGAGCGCGTCGAATCCGAGTACGACTTCGACGAGTTCGGGCCGTCGGACATGGCGCAGATGAGCGCCGAGGAGTGGGACGCCGCCTTCGACCCGGACACGTGGATCACCGGCGACGAACTCCTCGACCGGGTCGACGCCGAACTGAAGTCGCGGATCGCGACCCGCGACGTGTTCGGCGTCTTGGAGCGCGTCCGAGAGGACGGCGAGGAGCGCATCCTCGTCTACTCCGACGAGGGCTACGCGATCATCCGTCCCACGGGCGAGGTGCGCGGCGAGGGGACGGTGCTCCGGGACATCGAGCCGGTCGTCGCGCTCGCGGCGATGGACTCGTACGAGGTGCCCGAGCCGCCGGCGAACTGGTCGCTCCCGCACCCGGACAGCGTTCCGGAGGGGTCCGGCGAGTTCGGCAACGTCGTGATGCAGGCGGTCGCCGCGGTACAGGTGCTCGCCGGCATCGCGCTGCTCGGCGCGACCGCCGTGACCGACCTCGACACCATCGTCGCGCCGGCGATGGGTATCGTCTTCCTCCTCGTCGGGGCCTTCCTGTTCGCGATGGTGGCGAACGCGCGGCTCTCCGACCGGTTCCGCTCGGAGGAGTACCGGGACCGGCTACGCGCGCTCCGCGAGGCGAAGAAGCGGCCCGAGTTCGTCCCCGTCGAGGACGGCGTCGTGACCGACGAGGCCGGCGGGAGAACCGACGAGGACGCCGACGTAACCGAGCCCGACCGAAACTGATAATCCGTCGATATCGGCGGTCTCAGGCCCCGCAAACTCCGCCACGTCGGCGGTTTCAGTCGGTGGGTTTAAGCGGACCCCGTCCTGAGTGAAACTGTATGAAAAGGCGGGACTTCGTGCGGACGGCCGGCGGCGCGACCGCCGCCGTCGCGGCCTCCGCCGGCGCGACCGGAACGGCGGCCGCACAGGAGGTACAGCCCGACTGGCCGAGCGGGGCGGCCGACGGGAACGTGGGCTCGTACACCGACGCCCGCGGACAAGACGAGGTGACCATCTCGGTCGGCGCCGGCAGCAACGGCCTCGCGTTCGACCCGACGCTCGTCTGGGTGGACGAGGGGACGACGGTCACCTGGGAGTGGACGGGCGCTGGGGGGTCTCACAACGTCCAGACGGTCGAGGGCGGGGGCCCGGCCAGCCTCGACAGCGGCGCCCCGGTCGGTGAGGAGGGGTACACCTACGAGTACGAGACCTCGAGCGAGGACGCCGGTATCACCCACTACCACTGCGTGCCCCACACCGCGGTCGGCATGCACGGCGGCCTCGCCGTCGGCGGCGATGTCGCCACCGTCGAGGTCGGCGGCGGCGGCAACACCGGGTGGCCGGAGAGCATCGCCTACGTCGGCGTTCCGCTTCACGCCCACTGGGTCGGCATCTCCGCGATCCTCGGTATCGGGCTGACGTTCGTGTTCACGTTCTACATGCTCAAGTACGGCGAGTCGGCCCACACCGGCCACGGAGGTGCCAGATGAGTTCCGGCGGCTCCTCGTACGGCGATATCCACCGGTACGAGCCGGCCCGCGAGAGCACCGCGGCCGCGATCGCGATCGTGTTGCTCACGGTCATCGAGGTCGTCTTCGTCGCGCTGTTCACCTACGGACTGATGTCCGCCTGGGCGTCGACGGAGGCCGGGAACATGTACGTCGGCGCGCTGCTCGCGCTCATCTTCATCGACCTCGCGTTCATCCTGCTGCTGTACCGGAAGGAGTTCCTCCCGGACGTGATGATCGTGAAGAAACGCCGCCGCAAGTGGGAGGACCTGTACGTCCGCGAGGAGGACAAAGACGGAAAGACCTTCGACACCGACGGTCTCACGGACACGCTGAAACGGGCTGTGTACCCGTACTACAAGAAGTGATTCGACAATGAGTCTGAAAAAACAAGACGACATGGACCACAACGCGTGGCTCAAGAGTCAGGACCTCACCGCTATCGAGACGGCGTTCCTGACCACGCTCATCTGGCTCGACAAGCGGCTCCGCATCGTCGACTACCTCGAACTCCTGGAGACGATGTACTACCGCGCGAACCTCCAGATGCCGAAGAGCCACACCGAGCAGTACGACCTCGACAACAAGTTCTGGTACTGGTACCCGCTGTACTCGCTCGGGTCCCTCTCTATCATCGCGTACTTACTCGCGGCGGTATCGGGGGCGTTGCTCGGGTTCTACTACGCGCCGTCGACCGCGGGCGCGGCGGCACAGGGCGACCCCACCGCGGCGTACGACTCGCTGGTGATGATCATGAAAGACGTCCAGTTCGGCTTCATGCTCCGCTCGATCCACCGCTGGGCGGCGCAGTTCATGGTCGCGGCGGTGTTCCTCCACATGCTGCGGGTCTACTTCACCGGCGCGTACAAGGAACCGCGCGAGGTCAACTGGATCCTCGGCGTCGTGCTCATCGCCCTGACGCTTCTGTTCGGCTTCTCCGGGTACGTTCTCCCGTGGAAGCAGCTGTCCTTCTGGGCGGCGCAGATCGGCGTCGAACTGGCGCTCGCGACCCCCATCGTAGGGGAGTGGGCGGCGCAGCTGCTGTTCGGCGGGTTCACCCTCGGGCAGGCGACGCTCGTGAGAATGTACATCCTGCACGTGTTCGTGTTGCCGTTCGTGGTCACCGCGCTCATCGCGATCCACGTCGGTATCGTCTGGGTGCAGGGCATCGCGGAGCCGCACTAATCCAATGACCGACGACACCACCCCCATGACCGACGGAGGCACCGACGAGGAGGCGCGTACCGACGGCGGACCGCCGGCGACGGTCCCGCCGGACGACGAGACCCCGACCTGGTCCGAGCGGAAGGAGCGCAGCCAGGGGCTCGCGCAGCTCACCTACCAGTACTTCGAGCGTTCCCGGCGCGAGGACGAGGACCTCCGCGCGGAGTCGACGTACGTCGAGCGCGACGTGCTCGGCTTCCCGACGTGGCCCCACGAGACGATCCGGAACCTCGCGATCACGTCCTTCTTCCTGGGGATCATGCTGCTCGTGGCGGCGATCTTGCCGTCCCACTTCGGGGATCCGGCCAACCCCGGTTCCACGCCGGCGATCATCCTGCCCGACTGGTACCTCTACTGGTCGTTCGGCCTGCTGAAGCTCAGCCCGATCAACCCCGGACTCGCGGTGTTGGGCGGTAACATCATCGTGTCGAACGAGCTGTACGGTCTCATCGCCCACGGAGTCATCTTCGGCGTCATCACGCTCGTGCCGTTCCTCAACAAGGGGAACGCGCGGCGTCCCGTCGAGGAGCCGGGCTGGGCGGCGCTCGGGGTGACCGGCGTCGTGCTGGCGATCACGCTGGCGGTGCTCGCCATCCAGAACTTCTTCCCGTTCCAGCTCGAGCTGCTGCTCTCGCTCACGTTCATGCTCCCGGTGGCCGCCGGCCTCATCACCTACGCGGTGTTGAAGACGATGCGAGAGGGGTACATGTACGACCTCAACCGTCGGTACTACATGCTGCGGCCGCCGAAGTAACGCCCGCCTCGCGTCCCGGACCGCGTCGCGGTCGAAATCTCTCTCCCCTTCCGACCCGCTCCGCATCACCCATGACATCCTCATCAGACGGCGATTCCACGCAGTCGTTCGACGAGACCGGCGACCCGATCGCGGGCGACGACGACGCCGACCCGCGAAGCGAGCCGACGGGTCCGCGGGCGGGCCCGGGCGGCCGCGAGGTCGTCGTCCCGTTCCGGCTGTACAAGGCGGTGACAGTTTTCTCGACGCTCGCCGCGGTGGTCACCTTCCTGATCGGGTTCACGCTCGTCGACGCCGCGACGCTTCAGATAAGCTTCGTCCGGACGATCATCGTCTACCTGCTCGACAACGCCGGTATCCTGCCGCCGGAAGACGTGCTCGTGGCGATACTGGCGATCACGGGCGTGGGGTTCATCCTCCTCGGAACCGCCGTGTACGTGCTCGGGACTCGGTTCCGCGGACAGGGGATGGGAAAGTCTCAAGACGACCCCAGCGAAACGTGAGGTAATGGCAGACGAGTTCATCAAGGGCTTCGCCCTGTTCGCGATCGGGGGCCTCGGGTGGATCACCTTCGGGGGCTGGTACCGGACGCCGTCGTACTACGACGTGGTACAGCTCGTGAACCCGGCGGAGGGCGTGAACACGGCGTACGGCGAGGTCGGCGTGTTCGCGGGCGACGTGTTCTTCTGGCTAATGGTGCTCGGCGCGCTGACGTTCTGGGTCCTCATTCCCGCCAGCCGGCAGCTCCGCGACGCCATCAACGACGACGACGACGCGGCCGCGAACTGAACGCACCCTCGATCGTCTCGCTTTTTCCAGTCCGCTTCGACGCCGTTCGGGAGTCGCGCCCGACGCCCGCCGACGAACCGGGAGCTTTTCACCGCCGCTCGCCCCACCCTCGCGCATGAGTGAGTCGACGCGGGGTCTCGCAGTTCTCGGTGACGGCGCCCCGGCGGCGTCGATCCGGTCGGCGGCGACCGCCGCGAGCGCTCGTCTCACCGATCTCACTGAGGCCGACGCGGTCGTCGCGGTCGGCGGCGACGCGCTTCGCGACGCGATGCGCGCGGTCGCGAAGGGGGACGCGCGCCGGGTTCCGGTCCTCCCGGTCGGGACCGGCCGTCACGCGGTCGCTCCCGGCCTCGCGGCCGACCGGATCGGCGGCGTCGTCGGCGGTCTCGGCGGGGCCGAGGCGCGGTTCGACGAGTTCTCGCGGGTCGCGCATCCGGTTTTAGCGGTCGAGGGCACCGGGGACGGTCGGCGTCGGTTCGCGGCCGCGGACGTCGCGTTCGTGACGGCGGAGCCGGCTCGGATATCGGAGTACGGGATCGCCCTTTCGGACGGCGAGACGGTCTCGGTGCGCGCGGACGGCGCCGTGGTCGCGACGCCGCTCGGCAGCGACGGGTACGCCGCGGCGGCCGGCGGTCCGGTGGTGTCGCCGGGAGGCGGCCTCGCCGTCGTTCCGATCTCGCCGTTCACGACGCGGCCGGACACGTGGGTCGCGAGCGGCGGCGTCCGCGTCGCGGTCGAGCGCGAGGCGGAAGCCGTCGCGTTGGTCGTCGACGGGACCCGACGGGGAGCGGTCGAACCCCACCGTTCGGTCCGGATCGAGACCGCGACGACCGTGGACCTCCTCTCCCCGACGGTGGAGTGACGCTTCGACGGGCGCGTCGATCGGAAAGGCTCTAATACGTCCTGAACGGAAATGGTGGATATGGACCCACTGCAGTTCCTCGTTCCCCTCGGCTGGCTGTCGGTCGTCGGGCCGGTGCTGCCGTACGCGATCTTCGTGATGACCGTCGCGAACCTCGCGACGCGGCACCTCGCGCACAGGCGGCACGTCGAACAGGGACGAGAGGCCGACAGCGTCGACGCGTACACGCCGCACGTCTTCACGAACGTCGGGCTCGTCCTGCTGAGCTTCCTGTTCATCCTCGACTCGCCGGTGAGCGGGACGATCCTGTCGGTGCTCGTGCTCACGATGTTCATCGCGGACTTCTTCGAGTTGGAGGCGCGCAACGTCGAAGCCCGCAACGACATGGATATCGAGGCGCCGAAGAGCTCGATCGCCGCGTCGCTCATCGTGTTGGTGTGGTCGTCGTACTACGCGCTGTTCTTCATCATCGAAGGGTTCTGGAACCAGTTCGTCGTCGCCTGACGGACTCCGGACCCGACCTCTTTCGGCCCGGCGCGACACGTTACCCCCGGTTTTCTCGTCCGTCGCCCGCTTCGCTCAGTACGGCCAGTCGCCGGTGAGCTTCATCCCCGTCGCTTTCCCCTCGGCTTCGAGCGCCGCGGCGATAGCGTCGCGATCGCGGCGCGGGATCGACGCGTCCGCGTCCGCGAGGTCGACGACGAGCTCCGTCAGGAGGATCGCCTGTTCCCGGAGGTTCCGCGACTCGAGCTTGTCGAGCGTGTCGGCGTGCGTGTGTCCCCAGCCGCGGCCGCGCCCCTCGGTCTCGCCGGAGACCATGTACCCCGGAATTCCCCGCTTCACGAACGGCCAGTGGTCGCTGTGGGGGACCAGCTCTCCGCCCGTCGAAATCGGGTGGTCGAAGCGGTCGCTCACGCGCTCGGCGGCCGCCGCCAGCGCGTCGAACTCGTGGTGATCGAGCCGCAGCGTCCGACCGAACACGTTGCTGTCGACGTTGACGACGGCGCGGACCGCCTCCCGGTCGGCCGCCTCGGCGGCCACCGACGACCCGACGAGACCGACCTCCTCGGCGCCGAACGCGGCGAACCGCACCTTCACGTCGAGTTCGTCCTCGCGCGCCGCGAGCGCCCACGCGACCTCGACGATCGTCGCGGTACCCGCCCCGTTGTCCATCGCGCCCTCCGCGAGGTCGTGGGCGTCGACGTGCGAGGAGACGATCAGGCGCTCGTCGGTGTCGGGGCCGAGCTCCGCGACGGCGTTCCCGCTCGTCGCCGTCGGCGTCTCGCAGTCGACCGCGACGGTCAGCCTGTCGCCCTCGTGCCGTCGCGCGAGCCGAGCGCCGGTCTCCTTCGAGACGCCGACCGCCGGGATGTCCCCGATGGGCGCGTCCGCGGTCCCGACGCTTCCGGTCGGCGGGAGCGTCCCCTCGACGTGGTTGGCGAAGACGAAGGCGGCGGCGCCCGCGTCGACCGCGCGGTAGTACTTCTCCCGGCGGTGGATGAACCGGTCGACCGAGTCGGGCGTGTCCGACGAGACCATCACGACCGTCCCCTCGAGGTCCGCCTCGAACTCCTCGGGGACGCCGTGCGCGAGGTCGACGAACTCGCCGGTCGCCTCGCCGCTCGGGCTCCGCGGCAGCGCGATACAGGCGTTCGGGCCGACCGCGACCGGCTCGTCGGTCGCGGCGTCCCGCACCGCGCTGTCGCCGCGCTCCCAGCCCTGGATCTCGAACGCCTCGACCGCCGCGTCGCGCGCGCCCGCGTCGGCGAACGCGTCTCGGGTCAGTTCCAGCGCCTCGCGCTCGCCCGCCGAGCCGGCCATCCGGTCGCCGACGTCGACGAGGTCGAGGAGGTGGTTCCAGCCCGCGTCGCTCGTGAACGTCTCGCCGATCCAGTCGGTCATGCGTAGGCGTGTCGCGGCCCGCGCTCAAGCGTTTCGGTGGCGGCGGTGGCGGCCGGGACCCGACGGCGGGGGCGGCCGGAACCGAGCGGGGGGGGGCCCGGCTGGGGCGCTCAGACCGGCACGCCCGGCAGGAGGACCGTCGCGGCCTCGGCGGCCGCGAACGTCGAGTCGTACAGGTGGTTCAACAGGAGGTACGTCACGACGCCGAGTACGAGCGAGAGGATCCACGCGCTCGCGGCGATCCGCCCGACGCGACGGTGGGGCGTCTCGTTCCGAAGCTCACGCTCCGTGTGCGTGAGGCCGAGGACGATCGCGTAGAGGACGACGGGGACGGAGACCACGGAGAGGACGATGTGAATCGCCAGCATGATCAGGTAGGCGGGGTACACCGGGTCCCACAGCGGGACCCAGGCGTACGCCGAGTCCAACACGAACTCCTTGGTGCCGCCGCCGGCGACCTTCGGGAGGTACATCCCGAGGAACAGGAGGATGAGGCCGAACGAGGTCGTCATCGCCGCGGCGTGTTTCTTCACCTCGTCGTTGCGGATCCAGTACCACCCGAGCGAGAGGGTGATCACGGTGACCGTGTTGACGGCGGCGATGGCGTGCGCGAGGAGGTTCACGGTCTCCTGCGTGAGCGTGGGGAACAGCGCCTGGAACTCCGGCACGAGGAACACGCCGCCGACGGCGCCGTAACCCACGAGCGTGAGGAGAACGGTTATCTCTGTGGCCCGCGCTTTGGCCCGCTCGCGAACGCTGGCGGTGGACATATCGGACGGAGGGAACGGAGCGATAAGTCGGCTTCGGGTGCTCCCGTCGGGCGGGACGTTTCGCCCCCGCCCGTCCCGAAAGCGTCGTCGCGACAGCGGCGTCGCGACTACCGCTCGATGACGCCCGTCGCGGTCGCGACCTCGACCGCGGCCTCCTCGTTGATCCCGCCCTGGAGGATGGTGTAGCGGTCGCGGATCTCGTGGGCGCTCGTCAGGGCGGCGATCAGCTCCGCGTCGTCGATCCCCAGTTCGCTCGCGGTCGTCGGCGCGTCGAGTTCCGCGAGCGCGTCGCGGATGGCGTTCCAGCGCCCGTTCTCGCCGCTGTGTAGGTACTCGGTCATGATCGACGCGACGCCGACCTGGTGGCCGTGGAGCGCCTTGCCGGGGGCGATCCGGTCGAGCTGGTGGGAGATGAGGTGTTCCGCGCCGGACGCGGGCCGCGAGGAGCCGGCGATCGACATCGCGACGCCCGAGGAGACGAGCGCCTTCACGACCACCCACGACGACTCCTCCAAGCCGGGCCGGATCATGTCGGCGTTCTCGACGAGCAGCTCCGCGGTCATCTCCGAGAGCGCGCCCGCGTACTCGCTGTACTCGACGTTGCGCAGTCGGCGCGCCAGCCGCCAGTCCTTCACCGCGGTGTAGTTGGAGATGATGTCGGCACAGCCCGCGGTGGTGAGCCGCCACGGCGCCTCCGCGAGCAGCGTCGTGTCCGCGACGACGGCGAGCGGCGGGTCGGCCGCGACCGAGTGGCGCGTGTCGCCCTCTGGGATCGAGGAGCGCCCGGAGACGATGCCGTCGTGGGAGGCGACCGTCGGGGCGGAGACGAAGCCCACGTCGAGGTGGTCCGCGGCCATCTTCGCGATGTCGATGGGTTTCCCGCCGCCCAGGGCGATCAGGTAGCCGGGGTCGACCGCCTCGGCGGTCGCCTTCAGTTCCTCGACGGCGTTGAAGGAGGCCTCCTCGACGACGGCGGTCGCGGGGTCGTCGAACTGCGCCCGGACGCGGTCACCCGCGATCTCGTTGGGCGTCGGGCTCGTCACGATCAGCGGCCGCCCCGTGAGGTAGAGGTCGCCGACCGCCTCCCCGAGGTCGTCGAGGACGCCGTGTCCCACGAGCACGTTCCGCGGGAGCTTGATCCACGTCGTCTTCTCGAACATACGGGTCGGTCGCACCGACGGGTCAAAGCCGTTGTCCATGCGGATCGCGAACCGTTCGGTCGCGGAGGCGGTGGCGGGCGGGAAGTCGGTCGGTCGCGCTCGCTACGCCCCGAGCGCCGCCAGCGTCGTCGCGGCGTCGTAGAGGAAGTAGACGCCGAAGCCGGCGAGCACGGCGGCGGAGCCGACGGCGACGATCGGCGCGAACGCCTCGATCCGGCGCTCGGCGGCGACGAGCCCGGTCGGGAAGCCGACGATCCACGTCAACACGCCGAGGAAGAAGCCGCCGATGAGCGCGGGCGAGCCGGTGGCGACCACGAGGACCCCGGCGAGGTCGCTCCCGACGACGGGGAGCCGGGCGAGCACGTCGAGCTGCCCCGGCCGGAGGAGCCCGACGCCGATCGTCAGCCAGAACAGCACCTGGTAGGGGTTCGTTAAGGCGAGCACCAGCGCCTTGCGGAACCCCTTCCCCTCCGCGGCGATCGGCTCCTCGCCCGAGGTCGGCCGGAAGGACGCCCGCGCCCCCTGCGCCGCGCCGACGGCGAAGTACAGCATCAGGACGCCGCCGACCGCGACCATGACGCCCTGTAACAGCGGGAACGACTCCACGACCGCGACGACGCCGACGTACGCGAGGACGAAGAAGATCGCGTCGGCGGTCGCCGCGCCGAGCCCGGCCCGGAAGCCGGCGAAGCGACCGCGGAGGACCGACTCCTCGGCGATCACCGCGTTCATCGGGCCGGGCGGCGCCGCGAGCGCCAGGCCGAATAGGACGCCCGCACCGAGCGTAACGAGGGTGCTCACACCGTTCGACACGCCGGGTCTCGTGAAAAACCTCGCGACAGAGCGGCGGTCGGTTGCGGTCGGTTCCGGCCCGTGCGCCCGAGATCGATACACTGAGGAACAGATCCGATCACGGAGGAGCGGAACGGCGCAACGAACGAGCGGAACGGCGCGACGAGCGAGCGGAACGGCGCGACGAGCGAGCGGAACGGCGCGGCGCGCGAGCGGAACGGCGCGACGAGCGAGCGGAACGGCGCGGCGCGCGAGCGCCGATCCCGCGGCTACACGTCTTGGAGTTCGGCGTCGCGGAGCGCCTCGTTGAGGTCCTCGCGGACGCGCTCGCCGGTCTCCCGATCCATCGCCGTGGTGACGATCCGGTTCTCCTGAACGCTGGAGCCGTCGCGCAAGAGGAGTCGGACGTTGCCGTTCGTCCCCGCGCGCGTCGCCTTCGCGCGGAGCCCCGTCCGCGAGCCCGTGCCGCCGGCGTCGATTGGACCGGGGACGATCTTCTTGACGTGCGGATGCTCCGCGACTGTCTGGACGGCCTTCCGCCCCTTGCGATCGCCGATGAGCGTGGAGTGTGAGCCGCCGATCTTCTCGCGCGGCGGCGTCTCGACCACCGCCAGCGACCGATCGCCGCGTCGGCCGAGGACCCACCGGACGACCGGGCTCACGTCCTCCGGATCGTCGCCGTCGCGCGCGTCGTTCGCCGTCGCCGCGCCGTCCCGGCCGCTCTCGCTCGCGCCGCCGTCGGGGACGCGGTAGAACTCGTGGTGGAGCTGTGCGCGGGTCTCGCGGAGCGGTTCGCGCTCCCCCGCCGCGTAGACGGTCTCGGGTCGCTTCCGTCGGACCTCGTCGGCGACGCGGCCGGCGAAGTTCCGGAGTTGAACCTCGGTCAGGCGCTCGTCGTCCTCCGGACGCGTGGTGATCGTCGTCTCGCCCACGACGGCGTCCTCGTCGAGCATCGTCAGGTGCGCGCGGTCGGTCTCGAACTCCGCGACGACCGCGTCGGCGTTGGCGGTGTTACAGGTCAGACAGTAGTCCCCCGGCCTCTCGATCGGGGTGCCACACCGCCGGCAGTTCATACCGGTCGAACGGTCGTACGGGGTAAAAGGGCGTCCGTTCGGCGTGCCACCGGCTCGTCGAGCCGCGTTCCGCGGTCGCGACCCCGTCCCGTAGCAACAGGTTATAACCTTCGCCGGTCTCCGTACCGGACATGGACGGAGATCGACGGCGCGACGGCGGGGACGGCGCCGAGGGGGACTCCGGCGACTCGCGGGCGGCCGAGGCGGACGCCGGCGAGCCGGAGACCGTCGAGGACCGGCTGGAGCGGTTGGTCCGCGACGGGCGGCTCAACGCGCTCGCCGCGTGGGCGATGATCGCGGTCCTGGCGGGGGTCCTCGTCGAGAGCGCGCTCGATTACGACCTCCCGTCGGCGGCCATCGTCGTCGGACTCGGTGCGGTCGTGCTCGCGCCCACGGCCGCGGCCCGTGACTGGCGGGCGATGCTGCCGGCGGAACTGGTCGGTCTCGCGCTGCTGCCGGTCCTCGTACGCGCGGTCTTCGGCGGCGAACTCGGCACGTTCGCGACGTACGTCGCCATCGCGGCGCTGGCGCTCGTGGTCACCGTCGACCTCCACATGTTCACGTCGCTGCGGGTGACCCACTGGTTCGCGGTCGCCTTCGTCGTGATGGCGACCCTGGCGACGGCGGCGGTGTGGACGGTGTTACGCTGGAACCTCGACCAGAGCGCCGGGACCGCCTACCTGACGACGAACGACGCGCTGATGATCGAGTGGCTGTACGTGACGCTGGCGGGGCTCGCCGCCGGACTCCTCTTCGACGGCTACTTCCGGCGGCGGGGGCGGCGCCTCCGGCGCGTCATTCGGCGGGTGGTGCGCCGATGACGCTGCTCCCCCGTCCCTCGCTCGAATCGCAGCGGCGGCTCACCGGCGCGATGCAGGTCCTCCTCGTCGTCATCGTCGCGTACGGCTTCCTCGCCGGCGAACAGAAGGCGATAAGCAACGGCGTCATGGCCTTCCTCGTCACGCTGATTCCGGCGGCGCTCGAACGTCGGTACGACCTCCCGCTGGACCCGTGGCTCGCGCTGTGGATCACGATGGCGGTGTTCCTTCACACGGTCGGGTCGGCCGGGTTCTACGCCCGGGTCGAGTGGTGGGACCACATGACACACGCGCTGTCGGCCTCGCTGGTCGCCGCGGTCGGGTACACGACGCTGCGGGCGGTCGACCTCCACAGCGACGGGATCCGGATCCCGTCGCGGTTCGCGTTCGTCTTCATCGTCGTCATGGTCCTCGCGTTCGGCGTGCTCTGGGAGCTGTTCGAGTTCGGCCTCGACATCGTCGCGACCGAAACGGGGATCGACATGCCGCTGGCGCAACACGGGCTCGACGACACGATCCTGGATCTCATGTACAACACCGTCGGCGCGGTCCTGGTGGGGCTGTTCGGACAGGCGCACCTCTCGGGCGTCGCGGAGATCGTCCGGGACCGACTGCTCGGGAGCGTGCCCGAGTAGAACCGACGGCGCGGCCGCGGCTCGAAGCTCAGTTCAGGCAGGCAGCGACGACCCGCAGCGCGGCCTCGCCCCGCACCTCGTTTGCGAGCAGCGGCACGCGCTTCACCTCGCGGGCGCGGAACAGGTCCGTCGCCTCGCGGAGCGCGTTCTGTTGGACCTCCCAGCGGCGCGCGCAGAACTCGCAGGTGTCGGGGTTCGGCTCCACGACCCAGTCGGGGTCGATCCCGTTCGCGCCCCCGCCGGTCACGTCGTCGACGCCCTCCATCACCCGATTGACGACGAGCGTGTTCACCGGAATACCGAACTCGTCGAGCCGGGCGACGAGGCGTTCCGACTCGACGACGCTCATCTCCTCCGGGATCATCACGACGCGGAAGTCGGTCTTCGCGGGGTCGCGGAGGACGGCCCGCAGGCGCTCGATGCGCTCGCGGAGCTCCTCGAGGTCGGCGGAGGGGTCGGGCTCGTCGTCGCCCCCGCCGAACATCCCCTTGATCCCGTCCATCATCCCCGAGAAGCGCTGGCGGAGCTTCATCACGCGGCCGAGCATCGAGTCCATTATTTCGGGCAGCTGGAGCAGCCGGAGGGTGTGGCCGGTCGGCGCGGTGTCGACGACGACGCGGTCGAACCGCGGGTCGTCGAGGTACTCCAGCAGCTGGCGCATCGCCGCCGCCTCGTCGGCGCCGGGCATCGTCCCGCCGAGGAGGCCGCCGAGCCCCTCCCCGTCCTCGCCCGCCGCCCCGGCGTCGGCGCCGCCCATCGGCCCGTCGCCGCCCATCCCGCCCATCGCGTCGCCCATCTCCCCGAGTCCCCCGAGCGGGTCGGCGTCGGCGCCGAACATCCCCTCCTCCATCGCGGCGTCGGGGTCGATCTCGGCGGCGTAGAGGGGAAGGTCCTCGCGGACGCGCGCCGGCTCGGCGGGGATCTCCGTCTCGTAGGTGTCGGACAAGGAGTGCGCGGGGTCGGTGGAGACGACGAGCGTCCGGACGCCGCCCGCGGCCGAGGCGAGCCCCGTCGCGGCCGCCATCGTCGTCTTCCCCACGCCCCCCTTCCCGCCGTACAGCACGTAGTCGGGCGCGTCGACGCCCGCCGGGAGGTCGGCGAGGTCGTCGTCGACGGTCAGCGCCTCGTCCGTCTCCGCGGGCTCGACGGCGGTGTCGGCCTCGTCGGCCCCCTCGTCTTCCGGCTCGTCGACCCGGTCGACCGGCTCGACGTCGATATCGTCCATACCAGCGTGTCGTTCCGGCGGACACCTGTACCCGTCGGTCCCGATAAGATAGCGTTGCGATCCGTTTCGAAAGACGGGCGATCAGTAAGGTCGCTGACTCGACGACGAGCACTCACGAAGCCCCAGCCGCTCGGTAATACGCGACCGACGAGAGGCCGGCGGTGAACACCGCCAAAGCCCCAGCCGCGAGGCCGCCGTACGCTCGTTGCGCTCCTCGGTCGCTCACTTCGTTCGCTCCCTGCGGTGCTTACGTCGCCTACGGCGGCCTCGCGGCTGCCCCTTTGAATCCCACCCGACCGCGACCGCACCACCGGAAGACGGTCCTGCTCGCTCCCTTCGGTCGCTGCGCAGGCTGCGACTTCCTTACTCCCGCTCGCTCCCTCTGGTCGCTCGCGGGACCGCGCCTCACGCCTCCCCAGCCTCGTCGCTCACGCCCTGCGGGCGCTCGCGACTCCCTCGCACGCGCTCCTCGCGGCCGCCACGGGCGGCCCCTCGGAGGCGCGCGCCACCGCACCGCCGTTCGTTTGTGAATGAACTATTCGATCACGCCCTCGCGCTCGACGTCCATCCCGAGGTCGGCCATCGCGTCGAAGAAGCCCGGGAAGGAGACGTCGACGTGCTCGGCGCCCCGGATCGTCGTCGTTCCCTCGGCCGCCAGCGCAGCGACCGCGAGCGCCATCACGATCCGGTGGTCGCCTCGGCCGTCGACGGTCGCGCCCGCGAGGTCGCTCTCGGAGCCGTGGACCGTGAGCACGTCTGATTCCTCCGTGGTCTCCGCGCCGAGCGTCCCGAGCTCCTCGGCCATCGCGGAGACGCGGTCGGTCTCCTTGTACCGGACGTGCTCGCAGTTCTCGATCCGGGTGTCGCCGTCCGCCACGGCGCCCAGCGCGGCGATCGTCGGAAGCAGGTCCGGCGTGTCACCCACGTCGACGGTCACGCCGGAGAGATCGGCGCGCTCGACCGCTATCTCGCCGGCCTCGCGGTCCCAGTCGACGGGCGCGCCCATCTCCTCGACGACCTCGACGATGGCGGCGTCGCCCTGCGCGCTCGGCCGCGCGCCCTCGATTCGGACCGTCTCGCCGGGTTCGGCCGCGACCGCGCCCGCGCCGAGCAGGTACGAGATGGACGAGAAGTCGCCGGGGACCGCGTACGTCCCGCCGCTCGGCGCGTAGGTCTGGCCGCCCGGGACGGAGAAGCCGGCGGCGCCGGCGGCGCCGTCGAGCGGGTCGCCGGCCGCGTCGACCGGGGTCGCCTCGACGCCGAAGTCGGCGAGGAGTTCGAGCGTGATGTCGACGTACGGCGCGGATTTGAGGTCGGTCGTGAGCTCGACCTCGACTCCCTCGTCGATGACCGCGCCCGCCATCAGCAGCGCGGTGACGTACTGCGAGGAGACGTCGCCCGGGATCGCGACCTCGCCGCCGGAAAGTGGGCCCGAGACGACGAGCGGCGCCTGCCCATTGCCGCGGGTCGACTCCGCGCGGACGCCGAGCTCGCCGAGCGCGTCGAGGAGCGGGCCTTGCGGCCGCGAGCGCAGCGACCCGTCGCCGGTGAGCACGCTGGTGCCGTCAGCGAGCGCGGCCGCGGCGGTGACGAGCCGCATCGTCGTCCCGGAGTTCGCGCAGTCGATCACGTCGTCGGGGACTCCGGGGCGCCCGCCGAACCCCTCGACCGCGAGCGCATCGGCGTCGTCCGGGATCTCGGCGGGTCGGTCGCCGCCGCGCTCGCTCCCGGCAGGCGCGACCGACCCGCCGAACGCGGCCACGGCGCGAGCGGTCGCCCGCGTGTCGGCGGAGACGAGCGGCGACTCGACGGTCGCGCCGCCGCTGTAGCCGGCCGCGAGCAGCGCGCGGTGCGTGTAGCTCTTCGACGGCGGCGCGCGGGCGGTCCCCCGGAGGTGTGAGCGCGTGACGTGGACGTCCATACCCACTCTGCCGGCCGCGGCGACAAGTGGGTACCGGCCGCGGCACGATTGCGCTCGGTGCGGCACCGAACTCCGAGCGCGGTCGACGCGACGGCCGAACGGAACCGGGTCCCCGCGGCGCCGCGGCACACCCTTTATATCACCGGGAGCGTTAGCGACGCGTATGCCCCAGTGTGAGATGTGCGGCGCCGACGAGGCCTCGTTGACGACGACGAAGGTCGAAGGCGCCGAACTGGAGCTCTGTAGCTCGTGTACGGACTTCGGCACCGAGGTCCGCGACGAGTCGACGGGCTCCGGCGGCGGCAAGTACTCCACTAGCTCCAGCACCGGGACGTCGTCCTCGTCGTCCGGCTCGTCCGGCTCGTCGAGCAGTTCCGGAAGCTCCGGCGGCTCGACCCGTCCCCGCGACATGTTCGACGACATGGACGAGATCGCCACCGACTACGACGAGCGGATCCGGGAGGCGCGCGAGTCGCGCGGGCTGAGCCAGGAGGAGCTGGCCGACCAGCTCAACGAGAAGGCGAGCCTCATCCGCAAGCTCGAACGCGGTGACACGCTCCCGACCGACGAGGTCCAGCGCAAGCTCGAACGCGCGCTCGACATCTCCCTGGTCGAGGGGCAGTCGGCCGACGACGCCGACTGGGAGACCGACGACGCCGGCACGATGACGCTCGGCGACGTGGTCAAGCGGAAGGACTGACGCGCGGACCGACCGGCCCGGTCACCGCCGGGCCGCGCTACTCGCTCTCCTCGCCGCCCGCGTCGCCCCTCGTCGCGCCCTCTCCCGGAACTCCGGTCCCGTCAGCGTCCTCGGCGGCCCGAACCCCGTACCGCTCCGTGAGGTAGTCGATGATGTAGTCGACGGTCTCCGGGTCGTAGCTCCAGAAGCCGTAGAACTCGCCCGGCGCCCGCTCCTCGGCGAGCAGCGCGCACTTCGCCTCGTCGTAACCGCCCCCGTCGTAGGCGACGAACCAGGTCTCGCGCAGCTCGGCGGTCCGACCCGTGTGAACGGTGTAGTGGTCCGTCTCGGGCGCCTCGCCCTCGGCGGCCGCGTACGCGTGTACGTCCAAGTCCGCCTTCTCGCCCAGCAGGTCGTACGTCTCCGACTCGCCGCTGAGCACGTCGAGCGTCTGGAACCCCGCGTGGAGCTCCCCGTTCCCGACCCGCCACGCGCGGTCCTCTATCTCCCGGGACGCGGCGACCATGTCCTCCCGGGAGTAGGAGGTGAACATCGTCTCGTCGAGGTGGTCCAACACCGGCCGTCCGACGCGGTCGCCGGCGCCGCCCCGCGCTCGGGGCTCGCCGTCTCCGGCGCTGGAACCCTCCGTCTCGTCCCCGCTCGGCCGCGACAGGAGGTCGTCGACGGTCGCGGCCGTGACGAACTCCCCGTCCCGCGCCAGCACGGCGAACTCCTCCGGCCCCGACGCGGTCTGGTCGGCGACGATCCGGACGTTCCGGTCGGCGAAGTGCCGTCGGAGCTCGTCCGTCACCGCCGGGTCGGCGTTGAACACGGTCAGCGTGGCCTCGTGAGCTTCCACGCCCGCGATGAGCTCGATGAGGGACATCTCTTGTCGGACCCACAGCGTCGGGGTATAAGGTCGTTTCTGCTCCGGAGGCCGGGAGCGCTCCTCGGAACCGAGGCTCGCGGGTGGGTCGTTGGGACGACGACTCGCCCGGGAGCGCCGCGAACCACGAAGCTATTTGCGCCGCGCCGCCCGAATGCGCGTATGTTCATCCTGGTGAACCTCAAGGCGTACCCGTGCGATCCGATCGACGTCGCGACCGCCGCCCGCGACGTGGCCGAGGCGTCCGGCGCGCGGATCGCGGTCTCGCCGCAGGCCGCCGACCTCGCCCGCGTCGCGGACACCGGCGTCGAGACGTGGGCGCAGCACGTCTCGCCGAACGCCCACGGCTCGCACACGGGGTCGACCCTCGCCGAGGCCGCCGCCGATAACGGCGCCGAGGGGACGCTGATCAACCACTCCGAGAAACGGCTGAAGCTCGCGGACGTCGACGGCTCGGTCGGGGCCGCCGAGCGCGCCGACCTCGAGACGATCGTCTGCGCGAACAACCCGGCTCAGGTCGGGGCCGCCGCCGCGCTCGGTCCCGACGCGGTCGCCGTCGAGCCCCCGGAACTCATCGGCGGCGACGTCTCCGTCGCCACCGCCGACCCCGGGATCGTCGAGGACGCCGTCGCGGCCGCCGAGGCCGTCGACCCCGCGGTCGACGTGTTCTGCGGCGCCGGCGTCTCGACCGGCGAGGACGTCGCGACCGCCGGCGACCTCGGCGCCGCCGGCGTGCTGCTGGCCTCCGGCGTCGCGAAGGCCGACGATCCCGAGGCCGTGCTCGAGGACCTCGTTAGCGGGATCTGAGTCGCCGGCACGGATCGGTCCGGCGACCGCTCGCGCCTCGACCGGCCGCGAAACGCCGCTGCGTTTGCGGATCTGTATAAAGACACCGATGTGAGCGACTCACACGATCGAGAAACCGCACGACGGCAGCGACTTTTATCTCCCGGTGGGATCGCGCCGTCTAGTAACCTTTAACCGAAACAAGCCGCTACCTATGAGCAAGATGGCGAGCAACAAAATTCTCGGTATCGACCTCGGTACCACCAACTCCGCGTTCGCGGTGATGGAGGGCGACGAGCCCGAGATCATCGCCAACGCCGAGGGCGACCGGACGACGCCCTCGGTCGTCGCGTTCGCCGACGACGACGAGCGCCTCGTCGGCAAGCCGGCGAAGAACCAGGCCGTCCAGAACCCCGACCGCACGATCCAGTCGATCAAGCGGCACATGGGCGAGGACGGCTACTCCGTCGAGATCGGCGACGAGGAGTACACGCCCGAGCAGGTCTCGGCGATGATCCTCCAGAAGATCAAACGCGACGCCGAGGAGTACCTCGGCGACGACGTCGAGAAGGCGGTCATCACCGTTCCCGCCTACTTCAACGACAAGCAGCGGCAGGCGACGAAGGACGCCGGCGAGATCGCCGGCTTCGACGTCGAGCGCATCGTCAACGAGCCGACCGCCGCCTCCATGGCGTACGGCCTCGACGACGAGTCCGACCAGACCGTCCTCGTCTACGACCTCGGGGGCGGTACGTTCGACGTGTCTGTCCTCGATCTCGGCGGCGGCGTCTACGAGGTCGTCGCCACGAACGGGGACAACGACCTCGGCGGCGACGACTGGGACGAGGCGCTCATCGACCACCTCGCCGACGAGTTCGAAAACGACCACGGGATCGACCTCCGCGACGACCGGCAGGCGCTCCAGCGGCTGAAGGACGCCGCCGAGGAGGCGAAGATCGAGCTGTCGAACAAGAAGGAGACCACGGTCAACCTCCCGTTCATCACCGCGACCGACAGCGGTCCGGTCCACCTCGAACAGTCCGTCACCCGCGCGACGTTCGAGAACCTCACCTCGGACCTCATCGAGCGTACCGTCGAGCCGACCGAGCAGGCGCTCGAAGACGCCGGCTACTCGAAGTCGGACATCGACGAGGTCATCCTCGTCGGCGGCTCCACCCGGATGCCGCAGGTCCAGGAGCAGGTCGAGGAGCTCGTCGGCCAGGAGCCGAAGAAGAACGTCAACCCCGACGAGGCGGTCGCGCTCGGCGCGGCGGTTCAGGGCGGCGTGCTCTCCGGCGACGTCGACGACATCGTTCTGCTGGACGTGACCCCGCTCTCGCTCGGTATCGAGGTGAAGGGCGGCCTCTTCGAGCGGCTCATCGAGAAGAACACCACCATTCCGACCGAGGAGTCGAAGGTGTTCACCACGGCCGCGGACAACCAGACCTCCGTCAACGTCCGCGTCTTCCAGGGGGAACGCGAGATCGCCGACGAGAACGAGCTGCTCGGCGCGTTCCAGCTCTCCGGCATCCCGCCGGCGCCGGCCGGAACCCCGCAGATCGAGGTCTCGTTCAACATCGACGAGAACGGTATCGTCAACGTCGAGGCCGAAGACCAGGGCTCGGGCAACGCCGAGTCGATCACCATCGAGGGCGGCGTCGGCCTCTCCGACGAGGAGATCGAGGAGATGCAAGAGGAGGCCGAGAAGCACGCCGAGGAGGACGAGGCCCGTCGCGAGCGGATCGAGGCCCGAAACGAGGCCGAGACGACGATCCAGCGCGCCGAGACCCTCTTAGAGGAGAACGAGGAGGAGCTCGACGACGACGAGCTCGTCGCCGACATCGAGGCGGCCATCGAGGAGGTCGAGGACGTGCTCGAAGACGAGGACGCCGACACCGACGAGATCGAGTCCGCCACCGAGGCGCTCACCGAGGAACTCCAGGAGATCGGCAAGCAGATGTACGAGGGGCAGGCCGCACAGGCCGGTCCCGGTGGTGCCGGCGGCGCCGGTCCCGGCGGTATGGGCGGTATGGGCGGCGCCGGTCCCGGCGGTGCGGCGGGCCCCGGCGGTGCCGACGACGACGAGGAGTACGTCGACGCCGACTTCGAAGACGTGGACGACGACGAGGAGTAACCCTCTCAGACCCGGTTCTCGACGTTTCGACCCCGTCGCTTAAACCGACCGACCGATCAACACCATTCAACGAACGCAACGCATGAGCGAAGATTTCTACGACGTCCTCGGCGTGTCACGGGACGCCAGCGAGGAGGAAATAAAGAAGGCGTACCGCAAGCAGGCCGCCGAACACCACCCGGACGTCAGCGACGACGAGAACGCCGAGGAGCGGTTCAAGAAGATCCAGAAGGCCAAGGAGGTGCTCACCGACGAGCAGAAGCGGAAGCAGTACGACCAGATGGGCCACGATCGGTTCACCGAGGCCGACAAGCGCGGCGCGACGGGCGGGGGCGGCGGTCCGGGCGGCGCCGGCGGTCCCTTCGGCGGCGCGGGTGGCGCCGGGGGCGCCGGCGGGTTCGAGGACATCTTCAACCAGTTCTTCGGCGGGGGCGGCGGTCGCGGCCGCGGCGGCGGTGGCGGCGGCAACCGCCCGCGACAGGGGCGCGACCTCAAGACGGGGCTGACCATCGACCTCAAGGAGGCGTTCGCGGGCGCGACCAAGGAAGTCACGCTCACGCGACCGACGACCTGTGCCACCTGCGACGGCGCCGGTCATCCCCCCGACGCCGACGTGGAGACCTGTTCGCAGTGTAACGGCCGCGGACAGGTCCAGCAGGTTCAACAGACGCCGCTCGGGCGCGTTCAGCAGACGTCGACGTGTCCCCGCTGCGGAGGCGAGGGCGAACTGTACAGCGAGGACTGCCCCGACTGCGGCGGGGACGGTGTCGTCCGCGAGGAGGCGACGCTCTCGGTCGACATCCCGGCCGGTATCCGCTCCGGACAGAGCCTCCGGATGGAGCGCGAGGGCGCTCCCGGCGAGAACGGCGGTCCGAAGGGCGACCTGCTCATCGAGGTCGACGTCGACGTCGGCGACCGGTTCGAGCGCGACGGCGACGACCTCCGCGTCAACGAGGCGATCTCCTTCCCGCAGGCCGTCTTCGGTGACACCGTCGAGGTGGAGACGGTCGACGGCAGCGTCGAGATGGACGTGCCGGCGGGCACGCAGAGCGGCGAAACGTTCCGGCTACAGGGGAAGGGAATGCCACGACTCCGTCGACGCGGGCGCGGCGACCTCTACGTTCAGGTCGGCGTGGTCGTCCCCGAGTCGCTCAACGAGGAGCAGCGCGAGGCGCTGGAGGCGTTCGCAGAGGCCGGCGGCGAGGACATCGATGTCGGCGGCGGCTTCTTCGAGAAGCTGAAGAGCTCCTTCTGAGCGGCCTCGACCGATCTCGGTCTCCGTCTCGCCTCGCCTTCCGCGGCCCGTAGCTTTTCCGTCTCTCGGCCCGTCCGCTAGACCATGGGCTACGACACGGCGGCCTACGACGACGTCGAACCGCGCGCGCCCGGCATGTACTTCCTCCGTGACGCGCTCGACTGCGAGCGCCTCGGCGTGACCGTCGTCGAGGCCGACGACGGGTGGGAGGGAATGGAACACGACCACGCCGACGCCGACCATGAGGAGGTGTACGTGCTGCTCCACGGCGAGGCGACGCTCACCGTCGACGGCGACGCCGTCGAGCTCGCTCCCGGTGACGCGGTCCGCGTCGACCCCGGATCCGCGCGCGACCTCGTCTTCTCGGCCGACGGTTCGAAGATGATCATCGCCGGCGCACCCTGACGCCGGCTCGATGATCGTCATCGCCGGCGCACCCTGACGCCGGCGTCGACTCGACCGCGTTCGGCCGCAGCTCCGCCGGCCGACGCCGCAGCGTTAAGGCTTGTCCGCCACGAGGGACTCGTATGGATCTCGTCGGCGACCTCCTCGCGCGCGACCGGCGTACCCGGGACACGGCGCTCGGTACGCCGGACGGACGGGAGCGAACCTATCACGACCTGATCACGAACGGCTACAAGGCGGCGAACGTGCTCCGGTACCTCGGCGTCCGGGGGGGTGCGACCGTCGCCGTCGACCCGACGCCGGGGTTCCACACGACGCTCGCGTTCCTCGGCGCGGCCGCCGTCGGCGCGCCGGTCCGGTTCGACCCGGAAGCGGGGATCGAGGCGGGCGACCGCGTCGTGCTCGCGCCGGTCGCAACCGCGGCCGACCTCGATCCGGCACCGGGTACGAACCTCGCCGCGTTCGGCGGATCGCCGGAGCGGGCCGACACCACGCACTGGGAGCAGGAGCTGTGGAGCGAGAACCCGGGGACGCCACCGAGCGAGGTCGGTCCCGCGGACGCCGCCATCGTCGGACCGAACCGGGAATTCAGCCACCGCGAGCTGTGTTCGCTCGCCGCGGCCGCCGTCGAGGAGGCCCGGCTGAACGAGGGGACGCGCGTGGTTCTCCGTCGACCCTTCTCGGACCCCCCGGCCGTCGCGGCCGGCCTCGTCGCTCCGCTCTCCGTCGGTGGGACCGCCGTGCTCGCGTCGCCGCGCGCCGACGGCGAGGCGGACGACGACGCCGACGAACCCCGCGGCGACGTGGCGGTGGCTCCGGCGGATGTGGCCGTACCGGAGCCGCGACGCGTCGATCCGGCGTCGCTCGCCTCGGCGGCCGAATGACCGTCCCCGATTCGGACTCCCGAATCAGTCGTCCGCGGGGTTCGGCTCCGCCGGCACTCGCTCTCCGTGTCGCAGGCAGGCGGACTCGTGGTCGGGGGCGTGAACCGTCCGTTCGGGGACGGTCTCGGCGCAGGGCGTCCTGATCGCGTCTGCGAGGACTTCCCCCGCTCGCTCGGCGTCGTCCTCGAACAGGTGTTCGATCGCCTCCGAGAGCGTCCGTTCGAGGTCGGGGTCGTCGACCGTCTCGCCGATGTCGAACTCGTGGCGGATCTCCTCGCTGACCGCCGATTCCGTCGGTTCCGTTCCGCCGGCCGCGAGGTTCTCGCGGATCTGTTCGACGTCGACTTCGCCTGCGGCGACGTTGTCGCGGAGGTTCAACAACCCCCGCCAGTCCTCCTGGTCGATGTCGACGCCCTCCGGCTGGATCACCTTGTGACACCGCGTGTGGAACCGACAGCCGCTCGGCGGGTTCGTCGGGCTCGGCACGGTGCCTTTCAGCTCGATACCGCCGACTTTCGACCGCGGGTCCGGCGTCGGTATCGACGATAGCAGCGCCTCGGTGTAGGGGTGCTGCGGGTTCGTGAAGATCTCCTCGACCGGCCCGATCTCGACGATCTCGCCGAGGTACATCACGGCCACGCGGTCGCAGACCTGCCGGATTACGGACATGTCGTGGCTGATGAACAGCAACGACAGTCCGAACTCCTCTTGGAGGTCGTTGATCAGCGAGAGGATCTCCGCCTGGATGGAGACGTCGAGGGCGCTCACCGGTTCGTCGGCGATGATGAGGTCCGGATTCAACACGAGCGCCCGGGCCAGCGCGATCCGCTGCTTCTGGCCGCCGGAGAACTCGTGGGGATACCGGTCGAAGTCGCTCGCCGAGAGCCCGACGCGTTCGAGTAGGTCCTCGACGATCGCACGTCGTCGGTGGCGGTCGTTCATGCCGTGGACCTTGAGGAGTTCACCGACCGCGTTCCCGACCGACATCCGCGGGTCGAAGCTGGATGACGGGTCCTGGAATATCATCTGTGCGCCCCGCCGGAACTCCATCAGCTCGTCGTCGTCGAACTTCGTCACGTCGTTGGGATGCGTCCCGTCGGAGTTCCGCGTCGCGCCCTCGCGACCGTTCCCGTTGAAGATGACCTCTCCCGAGGTCGGCTCCTCCAAGTGGATGACCGAACTCGCCGCGGTCGACTTCCCGCAGCCGGACTCGCCGACGAGCCCGAGGGTCTCGCCCTCCGCGATGTCGAAGCTGATCCCGTCGACGGCGCGGGCGGCGCCGACCTGCCGGTTGAAGATACCCTTCCGGATCGGATAGTGCTTCTCCAGGTCGCGGACCGACAACAGCGGCTCAGTCATCCGCGGGCCCCACCTCGCTTTCGCCGTCGGTCGGCGCGGTTCCGTCCCCGTCGATCGGCCCGAACTCGTCGTTCCGGACGATCGAGGGGTTTCCGCCCGGGCCGTAGTGGACACAGGAGACGCGTTGGCCCGGCGCTACCTCCACCTCCTCGGGCTGTTCGCCCGTGCGGCACGCCTCCTCGGCGTACTCGCACCGCGGCGCGAACCGGCACCCCTCCGGCGGGTCGTAGGGGTCCGGGAGGGTTCCCGAGATCCCGCCGCCGGTCCCGCCGAACTCCGGGAGACACTCCAACAGCTGCTGGGTGTACGGATGCCCGGGGTGATCGAAGATGTCGAGCACGCCGCCCCGCTCCATCACCTTCCCGGCGTACATCACGACGATCCGGTCGGCGATCTCCGCGACGACGCCGAGGTCGTGCGTGACGAACAGGATTCCCATCTCGAACTCCTCCTGGAGGTCGTCGAGGAGCTTCAGGATCTGCGCTTGAACCGTCACGTCGAGCGCGGTCGTCGGCTCGTCGGCGATGAGCAGGTCGGGGTCACCGACGAGTGCCATCGCGATCATCACGCGCTGTTTCTGTCCGCCGGAGAACTCGTGGGGATAGTCGTCGAAGCGCGAACTCGCGTTCGCGATCCCGACGCGGTCCATGAGGTCGACCGCCCTCGCGCGGGCCTCGTCGTCGGAGACGTCCTGATGGATCTGAAGCGCCTCGACGATCTGCCACCCGACGGTGTAGCAGTGGTTCATCGCCTCCTGCGGGTTCTGGAAGATGTGCGCGATATCGTTGCCCCGAATCTGCCGGAGCTCCGACTCGGGGAGCGACAGCAGGTCGCGCCCATTGTACCGGACGGTCCCCTCGATCTCGCCCGGCGGCGTGTTGATGATCCTGGTGATCGACTCCGTCGCGACCGTCTTGCCGGACCCCGACTCGCCGACGATACAGACGGTCTCGCCGGTGTCGACGCTGAAGTCGATCCCGTCGACCGCGGTGAGGGTTCCGTTGTCGGTGCTGAACGTCGTCGTGAGGTTCTCGACCTCGAGTAGTGGTTGATCGGCAGACATTATCCGTTCTCGGCCTCCGCTTCGGGGTTCAACGCGTCCAACAGCGCGTCGCCGAGGAAGTTGAACGCGAGGATGGTCAGGAACAGCACGATACCGGGCGCTAACACGATCCACGGGGCGAACGAGAGGTCGCTCCGGCCGGTGGCGATGAGCTGTCCCCAAGAGGGAACCGTCGAGTCGCCGACCCCGAGGAACGCGAGCTGCGCCTCCGCGAGCAGGAAGCCGGGGATGAGCAGCGTGAGCTGCGTGATGATGCTGCTCGCCGCGTTCGGCACGACGTGCCCGCGGATCACCTGATACGTGCTCGCGCCGCTGATGCGGCTCGCCTTGATGAACTCCTCTTCGGAGATAGACAGCGACTTGCTCCGGATGTACCGGGCGGTGCCGCCCCAGGCGAACAGCGAGAAGACCACGATGAACATGCCCAGCCCCGCGCCGTAGATGTAGAGGATGAGCAGGAACATCAGGAACGTCGGGAACGAGAGGATGATGTCGACGAACCGCATCATGATCTCGTCGACCCAGCCGCCCGAGTACGCGCTCAGCGTCCCGAACGTGATCCCGATCGTGGCGACGATGGTCGTCGTGATGAACCCGATCTGCATGCTGATCGTCATCCCGTAGACGATCATCGTGAACACGTCCTTCCCGCCCCCCGTGGTTCCGAGCGGATGTTGCCAGGTCCCGTAACACCGACCGTTCATCACCTCGCCGACGCAGGTCGCTGGCGTCGTGTCCGCGACGGAGGTGAACACCGGCGGCTGGTAGGCGATGAGGAGGTCCTGCTGTGGCGCGTTCAGGATCAGCGGTCCGACGATGCCGCCGACGAACACGACGCCGAGCCAGCCGAGGCTCACGACCGCCGGCCGGTTGCGCCTGAACTCCTTCCAGTAGTACCGCGTCATCCGCGGGTTCTGGTACAGCGGTAAGACGAGGTACCAGAACGCTAAGAACAGCGTGAAGATGAAGAAGAAGTCGAGCGTCTCCAGATTCTGCTCGAGGCCGATAAACTCGAACGTCGGAGTCCGCTCACCGAGGAACTGCCAGTCGTACACGCCGAGCAGCGCGAGCGGGATCGTCGTCAGCAGCATCCCGAGCGAGTTGACGGACAGGTCGAACCGCCCCGACCGCGAGAGGTCGTTCCAGTCGACTTGATCGAATCGTTCGGATTTCTCAGTAGCCATTGTTCTCCGTTGTGTTACCTGTCATCGTAGCTGATCCGCGGGTCGAGCACGGTGAACACGAGGTCCTCGATGAGGTTCCCGATGACGGCGACGAACGTGAAGAACAGCGTCGTCCCCAACACGAGGTTCGTGTCCTGTTGGATCAGCGCGTTGTACGTCAACCGTCCGAGCCCGGGGATACCGAACACGACCTCGACGAGCAGCGACGCGCCGAGGAACAGCGCGAGGAGCTGTCCGACGAGGGTCGTCGAAAGCGGGACGAGCGTCGGCCGCATGACGTGGTAGGCGTACGCGCGGAGCGGTGATACTCCCTTCGCCTTCGCCGTCTTCATGAAGTCGGCGTTCTGGAACTCCGCGGACTCGTTCCGGGAGACCCGCATGACGGCGCCGATCGATCCGGTGACCAGCACGAACACCGGCAGCGTCAGCTGGATCGCGTTCTGAACGCTGAACACCGGAACCTCCGGCTTGTAGATGACCGGTATCCACTCCAGCCACACCCCGAAGATCAACAGCAGGATGATCCCGAAGAAGAAGTTCGGGATGGCGTAGCCGAAGAAGGCGAACCCGGTCGCCGCGTGGTCCTTCCAGCTGTACATGTTCGCTGCGGAGTAGACGCCGACGAGCGGCCCGAGGATGATCGTGAGGATCGTCCAGGGGATCGAGTACTGCGCGGTGTAGTACAGCGCGTTCGTGACCGCCTCGGTCACGGGCATACTGGTGCTCACCGACCAGCCCCAGTCGAGCGTGTAGACGTTCCGGAGGAAGTCCATGTACCTGACGTACAGCGGCTCGTCGAGCCCGCGCAGCTCGCGGACCCGCTCGGCGGCCTCCGCCGGGTCGCCCCCCTGGAGCGCCGCCTGCGTCGCCGCCCGCCGGACGGCCGGGTTCGGGGCGGCCGAGAGCAGCAGGAACGTGACCGTGACGATGATGAGCGATACCACTGCCGCCCAGAGGACCCGAGCGCTAACGTATCTTCCAAATCCCATGTGATGTCTAAACTGGTGAGGTGAAAACGGGGTGATTCGGGCTTACTCGTCCGTCGACGGGTAGAACTGGGACCAGCGGGGCTGCCACGTGAAGTGCGGCGACGCGAGCCCGCGGTAGACGCCTTGGATGAGGTCCTGCTTGCTGATCGCCGCCGCCATCGCCTGGCGGAACGGGACCAGCTGGAAGAGGTTCCCCGGACCGGCGCTCCAGCCGTTCGCGCGCTGGTTCACGGAGATGATCGTGTTGTACGGTGTCGGGACCTGAAGGACGTCGACGTTCTCGTTCTCTTGGTACGACTCGTACTGCTCCGGCGGAATCGCGGCCGCGTCGGCCTCGCCGGTCCTGAGCGCACCGAGGCGGGAGGCCTGCTCCCGAACGACGCTGATCGAGGCGGACTCGAAGTACGGCCCCTCCGAGAACAGGTCGGGCCCCTCGTCGATGTCGCGGAGGTAGTACTCGTCGTTACGGGTGTACTCCGTTCCGGAGCCGCGGTTCCACGCCGTGAGCTCGAACGCGCCGAGGTTCCCGGCGAACTGGAGTTCGAGCAGCTCCTCGTCCTGCTCGAGACCCTGGACGTCCTCCTCCTCGACGTACGGCTGGAGAAGGTCCTTCGGGATCGGGTACAGGAGCGGGTCGTACGTCTTGGGCCACAGGATGTTCGGGGACTCGAGCGTCGCCTCGAACTGGAACTCGCCCGTCTGCTCGACGGTGACGCCGTCCCAGCTGGTCGACGCCGCGGTGGGCGCCCAGTCTGCCTGGTGGAGCTCCTGGATAAGGTAGACGAAGTCCTCGGCGGTGACCTGTCCGTACGGCTCGCTGAACTGGAGGTTCTCCCGCACGTCGAACGTCCACACCTCGCCGTCCTCGGTGGACATGTCGTACAGCAGCGGGAAGACGTCCTGGTTCTCGTCGAACGTGTACCCCTGGTCGAGCGCGCGGGCGATCGCGGTCCCGGCGCCGTTCTCGGTGTTAAACAGCGGGTTCAGGGTGGTGAACCGCGCCGAGGTGACCGTGTCGTAGGAGCCGCTGACCTCCGGCTCGCCCTCGTACCACGCGGGCAGGTCCCAGCCGTTCGAGAAGTTCTCGATCGGCCCCTCGAGCTCGGGGTTGTAGCCGACGAGGTCGTCGCTGAACAGCAGGGTGATGTACGGCTGCTCGTAGGCGATGTTCTCGAAGATATCGACGAACGCCTGCTGGAGCTCTTCCACGCTCGACGCCTGTTGCGCCTGATCGAAGAGCTCCTGCGCGTCGAACTGCGGGTAGTAGCCGACCGGGTTGTAGAACGCGGTGGCGCCGTCGAAGAACGCCGAGTTCGTGAGCGGGTTAAGCGGGTAGGTGTTCAGCCCGAACACGATGGACATGTCCCACGCCTGGTTGCTCGTGACCGACTGCGGGCCGGGGTTCGTCGGCGTCGGGTTCTCCCACGTGACCTCCTCGCCGTCGACCGTGTCGGTCCCCCCTTGGGGCTCGGCGGTCCAGTACTCGTTGTTGAACCGCGTGCCGTCGATGGCCTCGACGATAACGTTGATTCCGAGGTTCTGGCCGAGTTCCTGCGCGATGAAGTTGGCCGTCAGCTGCGAGGTCTCCTGCCCCGTGCTGTGGTAGATGTTGATCTCGACCTGGTCTCCGTCGGGGTTGACCATCGTGTCCCCGTCGAAGCTGTAGTCGTACTCCGACTGCTCGAAAGCGCGCTCAGCCAGCGTGTGCGCGACGTCACGACCGTAGAGGGGGTCCACACCGAACTTCGGGAAGTCGGGGAGTTCGAGCTGGTTACCCCCGCTGCCGGAGCCGCCCTCGGAGCCGTTCATTCCGTCGGAGCCGTTGCCGCCGCCGGACCCGGAGCCGCCCCCGCCGTTTCCGGAACAGCCGGCGAGCGTTACCGCGCCGGCGAGGCCGAGCGCAGAGAGCCATTCTCGCCGGTCGATATGCCGGGAATCATCACGATCCTCAATGTTTCGCCGTGGCATACCGTGTAGTACGAGCGTGTGTATAAAAAACTTCAGACTTCGGGACAGTTGTCAGGGACGTTCATCTTACATTCGTCTTGACAGTCCTCTTATTAGAAGGTGAATTCGCACTCTATGTACGCGTCTATTCGTGTATCTGAGATTTTTCCCGATATTTCTGCCTAGATTTAACTTCTATACTGCTAACCGCCGTCCAGTCCGACGTACGAACCGCTTCGATACGACCCACGGACCGCTCCCGGGATCGCACGTGACTCGTCCCCGACTATCCCACCGCTTTTCGCTGCGCCCGATCGCGTCGATCGACGTTTCACTCGTTCGCCGGGCCGGTCAGGGGCGGTGACGCCGTCGGTGGAGTAGTTCCGCTCCGCTCGCCCGCACGACGGCCCCGCTCGGTTCTCCAGTTCACTCTCGGTTCTCCCCTTTACTCGCCGTCGTCGGCGGACGACTCCGTCACCGCCTCGTCGCTGATTGCCCGGTCGTACCGCACGATCTGCTCGCGGTGAAGCGAGTAGATCATGTCCGCGAGCACGCCGAACACGAGCAGTTGGATCCCGAGAATGGTCGCGCCGACCGCACCGACGGCGATTATTTCGTGACTGATCCCGAACGCGAGGTATCGGTAGAGGACGAACGCCCCCAACGCAAGCCCCGCCGCGGTCGACGCCACGCCGACGCTCCCGAAGTAGAACAGCGGGTTGTTCGTCTTCGCCTTCCGGTACAGCTCCAGGAATATCACGCCGCCGTCGCGGATCGGATGGAGGTTCGTCGCGGACCCGCCGGGGCGTTCCCGGTACGTGATCGGCACCACCTCGACCGAGACGCGGTTCTTGACGCACTCGACGGCCATCTCTGTCTCGATGCCGAACCCGTCGGCGGTGAGGTGAAGCCGCTCGAACGACTCGCGGGTGAACGCGCGGTACCCGGAGAGGATATCCCGGTAGCTGTTTCGGTGGATCGCTCGGAACGCGGCGTTGATCAGGCGGTTCCCGATCCGGTTGAGGCGGCTCATCGCGCCCGGACGCATGTCGGCGAACCGGTTCCCGATAACGTGGTCGGCCTCGCCGGCGAAGAGCGGTTCGAGCATCGCGGCCGCGTCGTCGGCGTCGTAGGTGGCGTCGGCGTCGGCCATCAGGACGTACGGCGCCTCGACGTGGTCGCGAACCCCCTCCCTGACGGCCTGCCCCTTCCCCCGTCCCGACTGTTCGACGACGCGAGCGCCGGATTCGCGGGCGATCGACTGCGTCTCGTCCGTCGAGCCGCCGTCGATCACGAGGACGTTCTCGAACCCGACGTCGCGGAAATCATTGACGACGCGTGCGACCGTCTCGGCCTCGTTCATCGTCGGCAACAGGACGCAGACGTCGTCGTGGTCGGTCATCAGACGAGCGATCACGGGGGAGTCGGTAAACTCTGTCCCTCCCCGTCGACGCCGGTTCGGCCTCGCTCGGTACCCACCCCGTCTTCGGGGCGAACGTCGGGCGTACATCGCCTTCGGCGCTGGCGGCCGCGTCGCTGCGGCCACCCACACGCTCATGTACGTGAGTATTGATCATGGTTGTATGTCTCACCCACCGGACGAACGCGTCGACGAACTGCTCAGCGCCGCCCGCACGGCGACGGGGGATGAGCTGCGGAGCCTCACGTACTTCACTCGGGACGACGTCGAGCAGCTGTACCTCCGCAGCGACCTGAGCCGGACCGCCGACCTGGTCGGCTTCGCGGAGAACGAGCGCCACGGGTTCCACGCGCAGTCGATGTACGCCGACACCCAGCTCGGCGACTACCTGTTTACCGTTCGGGTGTTCGAGAACGGGTACCTCACGCGGGTGATCGCCAACGATCACGGGACGTGGGTGACCACGGACTCGATGGAGATGGACCGGTTCGAGGAGCTGGCGAGCGCGCTCGCCTCGATCCTCCGGCTGTTCGACCCGGCCTGACCCCGCGCCGACGCGGCCCGGAAGCTACCCGAGGTGGCTCTCGAACTCGCTGACCAGCTCCGCGGCGTCGACCGGCTTCGTCACGTAGCCGTCGGCGCCCGCCTTCACCGCCTCCATCATCTTCTCCTGCTGGTCGACGCTCGTACACATCACGATCACCGCGCCGGGCCAGCGCTCCTTGATCGCGGCGGTCGCCTCGATACCGGTCGTCTCCGGCATCACGACGTCCATCGACACCGCGTCCGGCTCGTACGCCTCGAAGAGCTCGACCGCCTCCGCGCCGTGTTCCGCCTCGTCGACGACCTCGAATCGGTCCTCCAGCGCGTCCCGCACGACGGTCCGCTGGAAGGAGGAGTCGTCGACGACGAGTACCCGCTCGGTCATACCGATCGTCCCGGTCTGACCGACATAAGCGCGCGGATCGCTCGGCGCGGCGACCGCTCCGTCCGGTCGGCCTCCGCCCGGCGTCGGCAGGCGGGTATCCCTTGTATATCCGATAAAACATATAATGAACATGGGAACAAGGTTAAGGTCTATCCCGCGATACGATCGCGTATGGAAACGCGGAAGGTCCAGCGGTTGGGGCCGTCGACGCTGGCGATGACCCTCCCGGCCGAGTGGGCGCAGGAACACGGCGTGAACAAGGGCGACGAGGTGTCGCTGCGGATGGGCGGCAAGGGGACGCTCACGGTGCTTCCCGAGTCGGTGAGCACGGAGGAGTCGGAGGCGGTGATCCACGCGGACGGGCTCGACGCGCGCTCGCTCGAGCGCGCGATCGTGGCGCAGTACGTGCTGGGACGGCGCGTGATCCACGTCCGCAGCGAGGGCGCGCTCGACAGCGAACACATCAACGCGGTGTACAAGGCGGAGACCCAGCTGATGGGCCTCGGCGTCATCGAGGAGACGCCGGAGGACATCTCGATCCGCTGTTCCGTCGATCCCGAGGACTTCACCCTCGACAACCTGCTCGAACGGCTGGAGAACACCGGGTCGACGATGCGGGGCGAGGGCGTGAAGGCGCTCGCGCACGGTAACCCCGACCTCGCGCAGCGCGCGCTCAACCGCGAGCGGCAGGCGAACAAGATATTCGTCCTCCTGCTCCGGCTCATCTTCACCGCGTACCAGAACCCGAACCTCGCCCGCGCGGTCGGCCTCGAGGAGGGGTTCCCGCTGATCGGCTACCGCTCGGTCGCGAAGAACCTCGAACTCACCGCCGACAACGCGGAGGACATCGCCGAGATCGTGATGGAAGCCGAGGGGCACACCCTCGACGTCGACAGCGCGACGATGCGACAGATCCGCGAGTTCACCGATCAGGTGGACGACCTGACGGCGCTCGCGGTCCGGGCCGTCGTCGAGCGCGACTACGACCTCACCGTCGAGTGCCGCGACCTGTTCTCGCGGCTGGAGGACCGCGAACAGGAGATCCTCGACGAGCTGCCGAACGACCTGGACAACGAGACGCTGCTCATGACCCGCGAGGTGCTCGTCAGCCTCCAGCACACCGCGGAGTACGCCATGCGGAACGCCGAGATCGCGGCGAACCTCGCGCTCAACGAGGCGTCGGAACACGTCGAGATCATCTGACCCCGTGGCGGCGTCAGCGCTCGTCGCTCGCGCCCGACCGCGTCGCGCGGTTCGCATGAACTAAGTGGCCCCCCGCGAAGCGGTTCGTATGAGCGAGGGTTCCATCGAGTCGGACAAGGAGGTCGGCGTCGCGCTCGCGCTCGGCGCCATCGCGTTGGTCGGTGCCGTTGTGATGGCGGCGTACCCCGGGCAGCTGGGGAAGGCGTGGGGGTTCGCGGGCGCGTTCGTCTTCGCGACGCTCGCCGTCGGCGCGGTCCAGCTGTTCGACTGATCGCGACGCGGACCGGCCGATCGGTCGTGAAAAACGAGAAACCGTTAAGCATGTCAGACGCGTATATCCGGCAATGAGCGAGTACACCGAGGAGGAACAGCGGATCCTCGCGTACCTCACGGACAGCGTCACCCGTGGCGAGCGGTACCTTCGCTCGAAGACGATCGCTGACGCGATCGGTCTCACCGCGAAGCAGGTGGGCTCGCGGCTCCCCCGGCTCGCCGAGAAGTCGGACGACGTCGACATCGAGAAGTGGGGCCGCGCCAAGTCGACGACCTGGCGCGTGACGCCGGACGGCTGAGGACGCGACCCGGCCCCGACGCTGTCGCCGCGTTCCCCGCACCCGACTCCGCCGACGCGCATTTTTAACCCCCGTAGCCCCAAACGGAGGTATGACCGTTCGAGTCTCCCGGACGTTCGAGTTCGACGCGCCGCCGGCCGACGTGTGGGCGTTCATCTCGGACGCGGAGCAGCGCGCGGACGCCATCAGCGTGGTCGACTCCTTCGAGGTCCACGACGACGGCAGCGCGACCTGGCACGTCGCGCTACCGATACCGATGATCCGCTCCACGATCGACGTCGAGACGGAGGACGTGGAGCGCGACCCCCCGAACCGAGTGAAGTTCGTCGGGAAGTCGCGGGCGTTCCGCGTCACCGGCGAACACGAGATCACCGAGACCGACGACGGCGGGTGCCGGCTCGCGAACGAGTTCGTCGTCGACGGGCGCCTCCCCGGCGTCGAGTCCTTCTTCAAGCGCAACTTCGACGCCGAACTGGACAACTTGGAGGACGCGCTCCGCGCGTCGCTGGCCTCGCCCGCATGAGGCTCGCCGGCGTCCAGCTGGCGGTCGAAGGCGGCGAGGTCGAGGAGAACGTCGAGCGGGCGCTCGACCGCGTCCGGGCGGCCGCGGCCGACGGCGCCGACCTGGTCGTCCTGCCCGAGCTGTTCGACGTGGGCTACTTCGCGTTCGACGCGTACGGCCGCGCCGCGGAGAGCCTCGCCGGCGACCGGCTCGCCCGGTTCGCGGCCGCGGCCGACGACCACGACGTGGCGGTGCTGGCCGGCACGGTCGTCGAGGACCTGTCGGCGTCGGCCGCCGACGGGCTCGACGTGCCGTCCGAGTCCGGACTCGCCAACGCGGCCGTGTTGTTCGACGCGGACGGCGAGCGCAGGCTCGTCTACCGGAAGCGCCACCTGTTCGGGTACGGCTCCGAGGAGACGGACCGGATGGTCCCCGGCGAGCGGACGCCGGTGGTCGAGCTCGGGGGCGTCACCGTCGGGGTGACGACCTGCTACGACCTCCGGTTCCCGGAGCAGTTCCGCGGGATGGTCGACGCGGGCGTCGAGTGCGTGCTGGTGCCGAGCGCGTGGCCGTACCCGCGGATCGAACACTGGCGGACGCTCGGCCGCGCGCGGGCCATCGAGAACCTGACGTACGTCGCCGCCGTCAACGGGAGCGGCCGGTTCGGCGACGACGCGCTCTGCGGCCGGAGCGCGGTGTACGACCCCTGGGGGACCGCGCTCGCGTCGGTCGGCGACGAACCCGGGGTCGTGACCGCGACGGTGGACCCCGAGCGGGTCGCGGCGGTCCGCGAGGAGTTCCCCGCGCTCCGCGACCGCCGCTGAGTCGGCGTCTGGTACGGGAAGCTGCCGGTTCGCGGTCTCGGTGACCCCGTCGCCCGCCTCCGCGAACGCCGCCCGGCGCCGGCATCACGCGCCGTCGGTAAGCGCGTCCGTATCTCGCGCCTCCGGATCTCACACCTTTATACGCCTGAGGCACGTACCGATGCTTGCCGAAGACCGACGCTTTTCTCGTTGGGATTCGGCGTTAACCGATCCGCGCGCCCGTCCCGACCACCCGGGCGGCGACGCCGAGGACAGCCTGGGGGTCCGCTGTCCGGCCCGCCGCCCGCCGCCTCTCGCCGCCGCTTCGCCTTTCGCCCGCCTCCCCTTCCCACTTCCACCTCTCTCCCCTTCCACCGACGCCCAGTCGCGTCCCCTTCCGATGTACGCAGCCGTCGCTGTCTCCACGACGCACTACCGAACTCCGGACCGATTCGGGGACGACGCGGCGGGACTCGCCTCCTTCGCGCGCGAATATCTCTACTGATAATTCGGCCGGTAGGTTCTTACGTCGCTCGGCGGAGGAAGCAAACGCCGCGGACGAATCCGACTGGCCCCACCCCGTTCCGGGCGGGCCGGTCGGCCACTCGCTTCCACCGTCCGTCGTCCGTCGGCTTGGGTTCGGGTCCACCCGCTCCCACACCGAGCCCGAACCCCTTTCGGTACGTGCCTCGCTTCACGGACAGCGACCGCCGTCGGAGCGCGGGGCCGAAGCGCAAGGACGAAACCCCGGGCCGACGAACCGACGGTCGAATGTTCCCCCGCGAGTACCGCGGCGTCGCCTTCGTGGTCGGGCTGTTCCTCGTCGTCCAGGTGGGCGCGCTGGCGCTGGTCCCCGAGTTCGCCGCGAGCGGCTATCAGGCGGTCGAGAACCCCGACAACCCCGCGAACAGCGTGCTGTACGTCCTCGCCATCGTCGCGATGACGGGCGTGATGCTGGCGGCGTTCCGGTACGACTTCGACGGGGCGATCCGGCTGTTGATCGTCGGCGTCTCGGCGTGGCTCTCGTGGTACGTCTTCTCCGCGCTCGTCTCGCCGCTCGCGGCCGCCGTCCCCGCGGTCGCGGTCGGCGTCGGGCTGCTCGTCCACCCCGAGTGGTACGTGATCGACGTCGCCGGGATGTTGATGGGCGCGGGCGCCGCCGGGCTGTTCGGCATCTCGTTCGGGCTGCTGCCGGCGCTCATTCTGCTCGCCGTCCTCGCCGTCTACGACGCGGTCTCGGTGTACGGCACCGAGCACATGCTGTCGCTCGCGGAGGGCGTGATGGACCTGAACATCCCCGTCGTGTTGGTGATCCCGTTGTCGCTGTCGTACTCGCTGCTCGACGGCGAGTCGGCGAGCGACGAGGCGTCCGGGGTGGGCGAGGAGGCGGAAACGGACGGGGAGCCCGACAGCGGTGCCGATTCCGACATCGACGACGGGTGCGACGACGGAAGCGACGCCGCCGAACCCACCGAAGGCGGCGACCGCGACGCCTTCTTCATCGGCCTCGGCGACGCCGTCATCCCGACGGTGCTGATAGCGAGCGCGGCGACGTTCTCGCCGGCGGCCGACCTCGCGGTCCCGCTCCTCGGCGTCAACCTCCCTGCGCTGCTCGCGATGGTCGGCACCCTCGCGGGGCTGCTCGTCCTCATGCGATGGGTGATACAGGGCCGCCCGCACGCGGGCCTGCCACTTTTAAACGGCGGCGCGATCGGCGGCTACCTGATCGGCTCGCTCGTCGCCGGCATCCCGCTGATCGAAGCGCTGGGGCTCGCGGGCTTCTTTTAAATAGATTCGGGCGTCCGATAATTTGTTTATAAACTAGTGAGCGTCACGAACACCCCCCGAAGCCCCAGCCGCGAGACTGTACGACGACATTGTTTATAAACTGCCGATCGCCACGAACACCACCAAAGCCCCAGCCGGGAGGGCGGCGCGCGCTCGCTGTCGTTCGAGACGCCAAAGGCGTCTCGTGATGACGAGAGAGCGAAGCTCTCTCGAACCACGCTCCTCAGTCGCTCACTCCGTTCGCTCCCTGCGGTGCTTACGTCGTCATCAGAACGCTTCGCGTTCTGATTGGCTCACGAGAGCTTCGCTCTCGTGAACGCCTGCGCCGCCCTCCCGGCTGCCCCTTCGAGTCCCGCCCGACCGCACAGCAACCGCGCCTCACACCTCCCCAACCTCGCCGCTCACGCCCTCCGGGCGTTCGCGGCGTCCCTCGCGCGTGCTGCTCGGCCGCAGAGCGGCCTCGCAGGCACGCGCCACCGCCGAGAAATTCGCTATTCGTCGTCCGCGGGATTCCCGTCGCGCGTCTTCACGGCGACGCCGGAGCCGAGCTGTTCGGCCTCCGCGCCGGAGAGCTCGGCGCGGCCGACCCCGAAGATCGCGCCGCTCTCGTCGACGACGAGGACCTCGTCGCCGGGGCGGATCCCGTCGTCGGCCGCGGTGACGAACTTCGCGAACGCGTTGCGCCCCTCGCGCACGAACGGCTCGCTCTCCTCGCCGACGACCATCCGGTGTCGCGGGGCGGCGAACGCCTCGCCGATCCGCTTCCCGCCCGCGAGCCCGAGGGTGAACCGACCGTCGGTGCCGTACGAGACGAGGCGGTCGCCCTCGCTGCTGCCGGGGGTGTCGTCGACGTCGCCGTCGATCACCTGCCGCGGGCGGCCGCCGCTCGACCGGCGCACGGTGAGGGTGTCGGCCGGGGGGAACAGGGCGTCGCCCGCGCCGGCCCCGAACTGGTAGTCGGCGGCGGTCCGCAGGTCCGCGAGCGTGTCGGCGTCGGTCATGGCCGGGATACCGACCGCGCGCCCAAAGCGATTGCGACACCGTCCGGCGACGATACCGCCGTGGGGAGCCGACTCTGCGGGGACTCGTGCGGGACTACTCCGCGCGGACGGCGACCGTCGCGGCCGGGGCGCTTCACCGGAACGGCGCGGGCGACACGCTTCGGACCCCTGAATCGGGGCGTACCGGCCCGGACGCGACCCGTCAGAGTTCGATCCGGTCGACGATTGCCTCGTTCCCGTCGGTCCCGTCGCTGTGGGTGTTGATCGCGACGGTCCGGATCCGCTCTTCGAGCAGCGATCCGTCGATCTTCGCCTTCAACAGGGAGTCGACCTGGTAGACGCCGGCGGCGTTGTTCATCCGGATCACGACCTGAACGGGCGTCTCGTCGCCCGCGCGCAACGAGACGCGTTCGATCGCCTGCGAGGAGACGGTGTTGATCCCGCGGCCGCCCTCCTCGTAGGGGACCCGAGAGCGCCCGCGTTCCATGTCCAGCCCGTCCGCGATCCGGACGACGCCGGCCTCCAGTGTGAGCGGCTGCTCCTCGGTGTGGTGGCATAAGATTGCGTGGAGCACTTCGGCCTTCACGCGGACTCGGTCGGCCACGCCGTAGAAGTCGGTGAGCAGGTCGTCGAGCAGGTCGGCCGCGAGCGGGATCGAGTAGTACGGGTGGTCGTGGCGGTGGACGACGTGGCCGATGTCGTGGAGCGTCGCGGCCAGCGCGACGATCACCGGCTCGTCGGCCTCGTCGAGCCCCTGCTGGCGGGCGCCGTTGAACTCGACGCCGCCGGACTTGAGCAGGTCGTACAGCCGGAGCGCGCGGTCGCGGACGATCTCGACGTGTTTCGCGCCGTGGTCGTTGTACCCCTTCCGCGCGACCGGATTGACGTTTTGCGCCTCCAGGTACGCGACGATCTCCTCGTCCGATTCGAGCCGCGACATGACCTCGTTGAGCCGCTCGTCCGGGAACGCGTGGTCGGCCTCCGGGTCGTACTCGTGGCGGTCGGCGTCGGTGTCGGCGTCGACCTCGTCGGGCGTATCGAGGTCGTCTGCGGCCGGATCGGGCGCGTCGTCCGGTGTCGGATCGGGCGCGTCGTCGGCAGGGTCGGTCATACGTCTCCCAGAAACCTTCACCGGGGATAAATGTGCGAGCCGCGCGGCGCTGCCGGCCACGGAGTCGCCGCGGCTTCGTCGACCGAACGGCGACGACCCCGCCGTCGTCCCCGGCGCTTATGCCGCCGCCGGCTGTGGGTCCGCGCATGCCCTTCGACGCCGACCGCGTCTCGACGGTGACGTTTGACTCGTACAGCACGCTCGTGGACGTGGAGGCCGCCGAGGCCGCGCTCGCGGACCGCGTCGACGACCCCGAGCCGGTGTCGCGGCTGTGGCGGTCGCGGTCGCTGGCGTACACGTTCGTCGCGAACGCGGTCGACGCCTATCAGCCGTTCTACGAGATGAACCGCGACGCGCTCACCTACGCGCTCGACGCGCACGGCGTCGACCTCCCGGACGCGGAGCGCGACGAGATCCTCGCGGTGTACCACGAGCTGGAGGTGTTCGACGACGTGCGCGACGCGATCGGCCGCCTCCGCGACGCCGGCTACGACTGCTACGTCCTCTCGAACGGCGACCCCGAGATGCTGGCGTCGCTCGTCGACCACGCCGACATCGCTGACCTGATCGAGGACGCGATCAGCGCCGACGAGGTGGAGACGTTCAAGCCCGACGCCGAGCTCTACCGGCACGGCGCGGCCCGAACCGGGACGCCGATCGACGAGGTGGTCCACGCGACGGCCGGCTGGTTCGACGTGCTCGGAGCGCGACACGCCGGGATGCAGGCCGCGTGGGTCGACCGGAAGGGAACGCCGTGGGAGCCGTTCGGCGGCGATCCGGACGCCACCGTCGAGACGCTCCACGACCTGGCGGACCGGCTCGGGGCCTGACGGCGCCGCCCGATGCGACTCCGCGACGCCGACGCGGCCGACGGTCGGTTCCGGTTCCGCGGCCGCCCGCTCGTCTCGTGGCTGCTGATCGCCGCGCTCGCGCAGCTCTCCGTCCGGGCGCTCGTCGGCGGCGCCGCCCTGATCGCCGCGCCCTCCGGCCGGATCGTCGGCCTCTCGACCGACGCGCTGGCCCGCACGCCGTTCGACGACTACCTCGTCCCCGGCGTCGTCCTCTTCGTCGTCTTCGGGCTCGTCTCCGCGGCCGTCTGCTACGGGGTGTACGCCGGTCGGAAGGGGGCGCCCGCGGCCGCGGCCGCCGTCGGCCTCGCCCTGCTGGGCTGGCTGGCGGTCGAGGCGCTGGCGGGCTTCGACAGGCCGACGATCCGATTGAACCTCGCGACGGCGGTCGCGGCGCTCGCGCTCGCGTCGCGTCCGTGCGTTCGCGACGGGGGCCGCGGAGCGGATGCGTGAGAGGCCGCCGCGGAGCGGATGCGTGAGAGGCCGCCGCGGAGCGGATGCGTGAGAGGCCGCCGCGGAGCGGGCCAGCGACCGCCCGCCGCGGCAGTTTCGACCCGAGACACAACCTATAAGCGCGCGACCGATCCATACTGCGGTGTGACCCGCTCCGCGTCCGCACGCGGTCCGCAACCGGCGCCAGCGACGCGGCTCTTCTCGAAAAAACGCGCGTGAACCGTCCGCCGGCGGGAGTGGCGACCCCGTCCCGGACGACCCCCGACCCGCGACCGGAGACGGTCGCGCGGCCGTTCCGCTTCACGACCGACACCGAATCCCACCACACGCACCCACACCGAACCCATGACGGACACGACGACAACGACCCCGTACGCGACGACCGAATCGACAGACGGAGAAGCGACCGACGCCCCCTTCGAGGGCGTCTATCCGGCGATGACGACACCGTTCACCGACGGCGACGCGGTCGACCACGACCAGCTCGCCGCGAACGCCCGGTTCCTGGAGCGCGCCGGCGTCGACGGGGTCGTCCCCGTCGGCTCGACGGGCGAGTCGGCGACGATGAGCCACGACGAGCACGTCGCCGTGATCGAGACGGTCCGCGACGCCTTAGACGACATCCCGGTGATCGCGGGCACCGGCTCGAACAACACCGCGGAGGCGCTCTCGCTGTCGCGGCGCGCGGCCGACGCGGGCGCCGACGGCCTGCTCCTCATCTCTCCGTACTACAACAAGCCCGAACCCGCGGGCTTCCTCGAACACTACCGGACCATCGCCGACGAGGTCGACATCCCGCAGATCGTCTACAACGTGCCCAGCCGCACGGGGCAGTCGATCCCGGTCGACGTCACGGTCGAACTCGCGGAACACCCGAACATCCGGGGGTACAAGGCTGCTTCCGGCGACCTCAACCTCATCAGCGAGGTGATAGAGCGGACCCGGGACGAGGCGTTCGCGGTGCTGTCGGGCGACGACGGCCTCACGCTGCCGGTCCTCTCTATCGGCGGCGCGGGCACGATCAGCGTCGTCGCCAACGTCGAGCCCGAGCGCACCTGCGCGATGGTCGGCGCCGCGCTCTCGGGCGACTACGACCGCGCGCGGGCGCTCCACCACGAGCTCTCGCCGCTCGTCCGCGAGCTGTTCGCCGAGACGAACCCGATCCCGGTCAAGGAGGCGATGCACATCCGCGGGCGGGGCGGACCCCGCGTCCGCTCACCGCTCTCGCGGCTCTCGGAGGACCGTCGCGAGTCGCTCCGCGACCTGCTGGCCGCGTACGACGAGCGCGCCCCGGGAACGATCGACCCGACGGCCGTCGACCCCGCGGCGACGGAGGGCGCCGAATGAGCGATGCCGGCGACCCCGCCGGTGACCTCCGGATCGCCGTCACCGGCGCGGGCGGCCGGATGGGCCGAGAGGTGATCGAGGCGGCCGCCGACCGCGAGGCCGTCGCCGTCGCGGTCGCGATCAACCGCACGGAGATCGACCCCGTGGCGGGCGTCGCGGTCAACGACGCCGACGACCTCGACGAACTGCTCGCGAGCGAGGCGCCGGACGTCCTCGTCGACTTCACCGGTCCCGACTCGGCGGTCGCGTACGCCGAGGCCTGCGCGGACGCCGGCGTCCCGCTCGTCACCGGGACGACCGGGTTCTCGGACGCGCAGGTCGATAGCCTCCGGGCCGCGAGCGACGCGGTCCCCGTCCTCAAGGCGTCGAACTTCGCGCGCGGCGTCGCCGCGCTCCGCCGGGCGGTCCGCGAGGCCGCCGCGGCGCTGCCCGGCTACGACGTGGAGCTGACGGAGACGCACCACAACGCCAAGCGCGACGCCCCCTCCGGCACCGCGAAGTCGATCCTCGACGACGTGGAGGACGCCCGCGACGACCTCGACGAGCGCGTCCACGGCCGCGAGGGAGACGCCCCCCGGAGCCCGGGCGAGGTCGGCGTCCACGCCCGCCGCGCGGGCGACGTGACCGGCGAACACGAGGTCCTGCTGGCCGGGAACCGCGAGACGCTCGAGCTCACGCACCGCGCCGGCGACCGCGGGGTGTTCGCCGAGGGCGCGCTCGACGCCGCCGCGTGGCTCGCTGACCGCGACCCGGGCTGGTACGGGTTCGGCGACGTGCTGGACGCGGGCGAGAAATAACTGCGGGGAATCAGCATATCGACGAGTAAATACCGACACTCATCCATACACTACCCAATGAGCCTCGAAGCCGACGTCGCCGACCTCTGGAACCGGTATCAGGACGGACTGACCGCCGCGGACGCGAGCGACGCGGACGCGGCCGTGATCGACGAGTTCCTCGCTGCCTTGGAGGCCGGCGAGGTCCGCGCCGCCGAGAAGACCGGCGACGACGTGACCTCGTGGGAGGCCAACGAGTGGGTCAAGCGGGGGATCCTGCTCAACTTCGGCCTCCGCGAGACGGAGCCGCGAGAGTACGGCGGCGTCACCTACCACGACGTGCTCCCGCTGCGCGACACCGACGACCTCGCCGAACGCGGCACCCGGAACACGCCGGACGGGACCGCGATCCGCCGGGGCGCGTACCTCGGCAGCGACTGTATCATGATGAGCCCCTCGTTCGTCAACATGGGCGCGTACGTCGGCGACGGCACCCTCGTCGACTCCTGTGACACGGTCGGCTCCTGCGCGCAGCTCGGCGAGAACGTCAAGCTCGGCGCCAACACGCTGATCGGCGGCGTCCTCGAACCCGTTGAAGACGCGCCGGTGATCGTCGAGGACGGCGTCTCGCTCGGCGCCGGCTGCCGGGTCACCTCGGGATTCCGCGTCGGCGAGAACTCGATCGTCGGCGAGAACACGCTGCTCACGCCTCGGATCCCCGTCTACGACCTCGTCGAGGAGGAGGTCCTCTACGGCCACCTCCCGGCCGAGCGCCGCGCGTTCACTCGAATGGTCGAGTCGTCGGTCGGCGACCACGAGCTCTTCGAGGGCGGCGCGTACAAGCCCGCCGTCGTGGCGACGCACGTCGAGGAGGACACCCTCGAAGCGACGCGGCGGGAGGACGCGCTCCGCGAATGAGCGACCGCGACGCGGGCGGTACGGGCGACACAGGCGCGGAGGCGGCGGGCGAACCCGCCGGCGGCAACCCGCCGGTCCGCCGCCTGAGCGACTGGGACGCCGGGCGCCTTCACGGGCTCGCCGCCGCCCACGAGACCCCCCTGTACGTCCAGGACCTCGACCGCGTCCGCGAGAACTGCGAGCGGCTGCTCGCGGCGTTCCCCGACGCGGACGTGCGGTACGCCGTCAAGGCCCACACCGGGCGCGCCGTCCTGGAGGCCGTCCGCGACGCCGGCCTCGACGCGGAGTGCGCCTCTGCGGGCGAACTCGACCGCGCGCTCGTGGCCGGCTTCGACGGCTCGCGGCTGCACTACACCGCGGTCAATCCGCCGGCCCGCGACCTCGACCACGCCGCCGGCGTCGCGGCGGGGGAGCCGGGGATCACGGTCACCGTCGGCGCGGTCGACACCCTCGACCGCCTCGCGGAGCGCGGCTACGACGGCCGGGTCTGCGTCCGCGTGAACCCCGGCGTCGGCGCGGGCCACCACGAGAAGGTCACCACCGGCGGCGCGGCGAAGTTCGGGATCCCCTACGACCGCGCCGCCGATGCGGCCCGCGAGGCGGCCGAGCGCTTCGACCTGGTCGGGATCCACGCGCACGCCGGCTCCGGCATCGACCCGGACCAGCTGGACAGCCACCGCGAACTGGTCGCGCGGATGGGCGAGCTGGCCCGCGACCTCGCGGACCCGGACGCGGCCGGCGACGGCGACGCCGCCGCGAGCGCCGATCCGATCGCCCTCGAATACGTCGATGTCGGCGGCGGGTTCGGCGTTCCCTACGAGGAGGACGCCCCGCCGCTCGACCTCCCGGCGGTCGCGGCGGCGACGCGGGAGGCGGTCGCGCCGCTCCCTGAGGACACCGACCTCGCGATAGAGCCCGGACGCTACGTGGTCGCCGACGCGGGCGTCCTCCTGACGCGCGTGAACACCGTGAAGCCGACGCCGGACGAGACGGTCGTCGGCGTCGACGCGGGGATGACCGACCTCCTGCGTCCGGCGATGTACGACGCCTATCACCCGATCCGCAACCTCGGGGGCGGACGGGCGCGCGACGGGGGCGACGCCCCCTCGGTCGCGGAGCGGGAGGCAACCCCTGTCACGGTCGCCGGACCTATCTGTGAGACCGGCGATACCCTCTGTAAGGACCGAGCGCTCGCCGACCCGGCCCGCGGGGACCTCCTCGCGGTCGGCGTCGCGGGCGCGTACGGCTACGAGATGGCGAGCCAATACAACTCACGACCGCGGCCCGCGGAGGTCGCGCTCGACGACGGAACCGCGACGATCGCCCGGCGTCGAGAGACGCTCGGGGACCTGCTGACGGTCGAGCGAGGGGCGGATCCCGACGGCGACGACCGACCGGAGGGCGACCGATGAACACCCACGCCGTCCCGGTCGAGAAGTACCACGGCACGGGCAACGACTTCCTCGTCGTCGACGCGGCCGCCGAGGACGTCGGCGACCGAGCGGCGTTCGCGCGCGCCCACTGCGACCGCGAGACGGGCGTCGACGGGGGCGACTTCGGCGCCGCACTCCCGCGCGACGGCGACGCGGACCGCGACGCATCCGGGGATCGACGCGGCGCCGACGGCGTCCTCTTTCTCAGCGTCGATGAGGGGTTCGACCCGACTCGGGTCGTGATGACGCTGGTCCAGCCGGACGGCTCCACCGCGACGATGTGCGGCAACGGCGCCCGCGTCGTCGCGCGGTGGGCCCACGACCGGACGGGCGACCGCGAGTTCATGATCGACACCCAGGCCGGCACCCGGCGCGCCACCGTGACCGCGGACGCGACCGCCGCCGCCATCGAGATGGGCGTGCCGACGTTCGACCCCCGCCGCGTCCCGGTCGCCCGCGACGGCGCGCTCGCGGACGAACCGCTGATCGACGAGGCGGTCGAGGGGTTGACCGTTACCGCCGTCAACACCGGCGTTCCGCACGCGGTCGCGTTCGTCGACGGCGGTCGCGACGACCCCGACGGGATCGACGGGGTCGACCTCGACGCGGTCGCGCCGCCGGTCCGCCACGCCGACGTCTTCCCCGAGGGCGCGAACGTGAACCTCGCGGCGGTCGTCGACGACGGCGCCGGCGACGGCCCCGCGGTCCTCGACCAGCGTACCTTCGAGCGCGGCGTCGAGGGCGAGACGCGCTCCTGCGGCACCGGCGCGGTCGCGGTCGTCGCGGTTGCCCGCCGACTCGGGCTGATCGACGGCGACGACGCCGTGAGCCGCCCGCCGGGCGGCGAACTGGAGATCACGGTCCCCGACTCCGGCCACGCCACCCTCACCGGTCCGGTCGCCCACGAGTTCTCGGGGACGCTCCCCGCCGACCCGCGATGAGCGAAGGGTCCGACGCCGGTTCCGACGCTGACGCCGGCTCCGGCTTCGATCCGGTCTCGTTCCTCGAAGCCGCGGTTCGGATCCCCTCGCACGAGTCTGTCGACGAGACCCGCGAGTTCGTCGTCGACCTGCTAGAGCGGCGCGGCGCCGACCCCGCGGTCGTCGCGGACGGGTGCGTCCTCGCGGAGAGGCGCTCGCCGGCGCCCGAGGCCGGCCCGAACCTCGTGTTGAACACCCATCTCGACACCGTGACGCCGCACGTCCCGTTCGATCGGGGGGGAGCTCACGGGGACGAGCGGGGAGGGTCGGCGTCGAACGAGGGGGGTGAGGGAGACGCCGGGGAAGTGATCCGCGGCCGCGGCGCCTGCGACGCGAAGGGCCCGCTCGCGGCGCTGCTCTCGGGGTTCTTCGCCGCCGACCCCGACCGCGGCCGGGTCACGCTCGCGCTCACGCCCGACGAGGAGGCGCTCTCCCTCGGCGCGGCGGCGCTGACGGGGCGGCTTCCGGGGACCGTCGACCGGCTCGACGGCGACCTGTTCCTCGTGGGCGAGCCGACCGGCCTCGACGCGTGTCCCGCCGCGAAGGGCCGTTTTCAGGCGACGGTCGAGCTGTCGGGGACGGCCGCCCACGCCGCGGAGTCCGCCGGGGCGAACGCGGTCGCGGCCGCCGAGGACGCGCTCGCCGCGATCCGGACGTTCGACGCGGACGCGACGGTCCACCCGCAATTGGGGCCGCCGAAGCTCACCCCGACGGTCATCGAGGGCGGCGCGGCGACGAATCAGGTGCCGGCGGACTGCGAGGTCACCGTCGATCGGCGGAGCGTCCCGCCGGAGACGGCAGAGGGATTCCGGTCGTCGCTCGCGGACGCGGTGCGGGAGTCGCTCGCTGCCGGCGCGGCCGGCGACCGCGGCGTCGACGCGGCGGTCTCTCTGACCGACCGGGAATCACCGTTCCTAGAGGCGTTCGCGACGGATACGGACCACGAACTCGTCAGCACGGTCGCGGACGCGGCGCGCGAGGCGGGCGACGCTGTCGGCCTGCCGAGCGAGCGCGGCGGCGACGTCCGGGCGTTCGGCGCCGCGACGGAGGCCTCCTACTTCGCGCCGGCGCCGACGGTCGTGTTCGGACCCGGGGACCTCGCCGACGAGGCGGGCGCGGTCGCGCACGCCGAACGGGAGTACGTGCGTGTTCGCGAGGTGGAGGCGGCCGCGGCGGCGGTCGAGGACGCGGTCGCGACGCTGCTCGGGTAGCGGCGCGAGGGGGGCGTACCGCCGCCGACTAGAGCAGGAACGTCTCCTCCTTCTCCGCGAGGTCGACGAAGTCGTCGGCGGCGTCGATCAGTTCGTCGGCGGCCGAGTTGCCGAACCCCATCGCCTCCACCCGGACCCCCTCGTGACGGAGGTGCGAGCAGAGTCGCGCGAAGTCGCCGTCGCCGGTACAGAGGACGACGGTGTCGACGTGGCTCGCGAGCGAGACGGCGTCGAGGCTCATTCCGAGGTCCCAGTCGGCCTTCTTCGAGCCGTCGGCGAACGTCTTGATCTCCTTGATCTTCGTCTCGAAGCCGATGTCGCGGAGCGCCTCGAAGAAGCTCTCCTCCTCGGGGGAGTCGGCGCGGATCACGTACGCGATGGCACGCACCAGCGACCGGTCGGAAACGGCCTCACCGAGGAGGCCGGAGTAGTCGATGTTCCGCGAGTAAACGCTCTGTGCGGAGTGATACAGGTTCTGCGAGTCCGCCAACACCGCGACGCGCTGGTCCGGGTGAATGTCGGTCATACGTCCCCCTTCGCCGCCCGCGGTTAGGGGCTTTGGGATCGTCGCGCCCGCGATCGCGGCGTCGCGGTTCCACCGGTGACCACCATGGTTTATGTCCGGCGCTGAAGACCGTGGGCCATGGACGAAAAGCGGTTCGTCGTCGCCCTCTTCGGCCTCGCGGTCGCGTCCGTCGCCGGCTACGTGGCCTATCGGTTCGTCGCCCCGCTCACCGTCGCCGTCTTCCTCTACTACTCGACGCGGCGCTTCTACCACCAACTCGAACGCTTCCGGCTCCCGGCCCGGGTGCGTGCGGTCGTGTCGCTGTCGGTCATCGGCGTCCCGCTCATCGGACTGGTGGGATACACGCTGGTGTTGCTCGTCCTGGAAGCGCGGCGGTTCATCGAGACCTATCCGGTGGCCGACACCATCGGCGCGGAGAACTCCGTGATCGCCGACCTCGCGGAGCTGTCGAACCCGACGACGGACGAGCTGCTCGCGGCGTACCGATCCGGCCAGTTCGACCCCCTGATCGACCTCGTCTCCGAGCAGGCGTCGCTGCTGGCGAGCACGCTGTCGGGGCTCGCGTTAAACCTCCTCATCACCGTCGTCGTCACGTACTACCTGCTCATCGACGGTTCCCGGTTCCACGACTGGCTGCTCACCTTCGACGACGACGCGGTCGTCCGCGAGTACCTCGAGACCGCCGACGACGAGCTGGAGGCGGTGCTGTACGGGAACCTCCTCAACGTCATCGCGATCGCGATCATCGCCGTCGTCACCTACCTCGCGTACAACGCGATCGCCCCCGCCGCGGTCGAGATCCCGTATCCGACGCTCGCCGGTGCGCTCACCGGGGTCGCCAGCCTGATCCCCGTGATCGGGATGAAGATCGTCTACGTCCCGCTGGCGGCCGCGATGTCGATTCCGGTCGCGCTCGACGGCGACGTCTCGCTCCTCGCGTACGTCGCCGGGTTCCTCGCCGTCGCGGCCGTGATCGTCGACACCATCCCCGACATCGTCCTCCGGCCGTACTTCAGCGGCGAGACGACGCACGTCGGGCTGCTCATGCTCGCGTACATCTTCGGCCCGGTCGTGTTCGGCTTCCACGGGCTGTTCCTCGCGCCGATCGTCCTCGTGTTGGCGCTGACGTTCGCCGACACCGCGCTGTTGCGTCTGCTCGGCGTGCGGCCGGATCGGGAGCCCGAGATCCCCGAGCATCAGCGCCGGCTGGACGAGTTCTGAGCCGTCGGGGGCGCCGCGTCGACGCGGTCGCTGCCGCGGCGCGAACGCTCGACCGATCGGCCGCGGCGAGCCGAAGTCATATATCCCCGCTCGACGACCGGGGCACGTATGCGACTACACGTCATCGGCCTCGGCGGGGCCGGGGGTCGGATCGCCGACCGGCTCGCCGCCGCCCACGACGACGACCCGTTCCTGGCGGGCGTCAACGCGTTCGACACCGACATGGACGCGCTCGGGACGCTGGACGCGCTCCGCGAGGAGCGCCGGTACCGGTTCGGTGACGCCGCGGGCGGCGACGGGCTCGGCGGCGACCTCCACGCGGGACGCCGCCTCGGTGACGCACACGCGAGCGAACTCGGCAGGGCGATGGACGACCAGCGCCCGTCCCTCGCGGAGGCGTTCCTGATCGTCGTCGGCCTCGGCGGCGCGGCCGGGGCGGGCGCGGCGCCCGCGCTCGCGGAGGAGCTCTCGCGGCTCTACGACGCGCCGGTCTACGCCTTCGGGCTCCTTCCGACCCCGAGCGAGACCGAGGAACCGGACGGGAGAGAGAGTCCGACGAGCGCGGCCTCCGGAAGCGAGTCGCCGTCGGCGCCGCACCGCCCGCTGGCCGAGCGGAACGCCGCGCGGACGCTCGACGCGCTCTCGGACCGCTGCGCGGCGGTTCTCCCGTTCGACAACGCGGCGTGGCTCCGTCCGGGGGAGACGCTCGACGGGGCTCGCGACCGGCTCAACGGGGTCGCCGTCGAACGGATCTCGGCGCTGTTCGGCGCCGGTGAGACGCCAGAGGGGGCGGAGACGCCCCAGCAGGTGCTCGACGCGAGCGACGTCGCCCGGGCGGTGGGAAGCGACGGCGAAATCGCGGCGATCGGCCACGCGACGCAGGCGGTGGAGTCGCCCGGCGAGGGGTCCCGGTTCGGGCTCGGGCTGTTCGGCTCCTCGGAGCCGGCCGAGGTCGACACGAGCGCCGCGGTGTCGGCGATCGAGACGGTCATCCGGAAGGCGGCACGGGGGAAGAACACGATCGCGGTCCCGGAGGGGCGGGCCGACCGAACGCTGCTCGTGGTCGGCGGCCCGCCGGCGTGGCTCAACCGCGAGGCGATCGCTGACGGGCGGCGCTGGCTCGCCGAGGAGACCGGCTCGGACGCCATCCTGAGCGGCGACGCGCCGGTCCCCGAGGGAGACGCCGTGTTCGCGGTCGTGATCTGCTCGGGCATCGACGAGCCGGACCGGGTCCGCGAGCTCCGCGAGACGATCGCGTGACCGAGCCGCCGACGGCGCGGTCGAACGCGCGGACGCCGACCCGAACGGATTAACCGCGTGGCGCGCCCAGTAGATCCGTGACGACGCAGGCAGAACTCGGGATCGACGTCGACGTTCGCGACGCCGCGGCCGTCGCGGAGCGCCGCGACGAGCTCGTCGCCGCCGTGCGCGACCACGCGGGACGGATCGCGTATCAGCTCGCCAAGCTCCAGGGGGGCGACTACGGCCGCGAGAGCCTCTCGACGCCCGGCGGCGAGTGGACGGTGAAACACGAGGCGGGCGAGCTGGAGTTCCTGTTGTTCTCTCCGAACTCGGGGTCGGACACGTACGTGATCTCGACGAAGCAGCCGCCGGAGCCGGCGGCGCTGTCGAGCGCGCTCGACGACTACGCGGCGTTCGTTGCGGCGTGGAACGATCACGTCGCGTCGCTGTCGGGCGTCCTCGACGGCGTGAGCGCGGAGTTTCCCGAGCCCGCGACAACCGACGGCGTGGTGGCCGAGCGCGACCGGGTCCTCGACGAGATCCGCGACACCTGCGCGCTCATCGCCGGCGAGGTCCACCGGTACGAGAGCGACGACTACGGGACGTTCACGGCCCGCGTCGAGGGCGATCGCTGGGAGCTGAAGTACGACGAGGGGGAGGTTTCGTACCTCCGAATCGGCGGGTCCGGCGGTCTCTACCTCCTCTCGCAGTACGAGTCTCCGTCCGCGGCCGACGTTCGAGAGTACGCCGACCGGTTCCGCGGGTTCGTCGAGGCGTACAACGAGTTCGTCGACGAACTCGAAAGCGATCTCCGGCGCGTCTCCGTCTGAGTCGGCGGGGTCCCGTCTCCCATTGATCCGTGTACGTGCGTATTCGTCACCGCCTTTGGTAATACTTATTCACCGGTGTCCAGTACCGACGCCCACATGTCGATCACCCTTCCGGGGCCGACGCTCGGCGTCGTCGGCGGCGGACAGCTGGGCCGAATGATGGCCGAGGCCGCCGCGCCGCTCGGCGTCGACCTCGTCGTGCTGGACCCGACGCCCGACTGCCCGGCGGCGCCGGTCGCGACCGATCAGATCGTCGGCGGCTTCGACGACGCGGACGCGATCGACGAGCTCGCGGCCCGCGTCGACGCCCTGACCTTCGAGATCGAACTCGCGGACCCGGACCGCCTCGCGGCCGCGAGCGAGGAACACGGGGTGCCGGTCCACCCGGACCCGGCCACGCTGGAGACGATCCAGGACAAGCTGGTCCAGAAGGAGGCGCTCGCGGACGCCGGGATCCCCGTCCCGGAGTTCGTCGCGGTCGCGACCGCCGAGGGGCTCGAACGCGTCGTCGAGGAGTTCGGCGGCGTGATGCTGAAGGCCCGCGAGGGCGGCTACGACGGGCGCGGGAACGTCCCGGTCGAGACGCCCGACGAGGCGGCCGCCGCGCTCGACGCGGTCGGCGGCGCCGCGATGGCCGAGGAGTTCCTCGACTTCGAGCGCGAGATCGCCGTGATGGGGCTCAAGGGCGCCGACGGCGAGACGCGGACCTACCCCGTCACGGAGACGGTCCACCGCGAGGAGATCCTCCGCGAGAGCGTCAGTCCGGCGCGCGCCGGCGACGCGGTCGTCGCCGAGGCGGAGTCGGTCGCCCGCGACGTACTGGAGGTCCTCGACGGCCGCGGGGTCTACGGGATCGAGCTGTTCGAGACGAAGGGGGGCGAGGTGCTGGTCAACGAGATCGCGCCGCGCCCGCACAACTCCGGCCACTGGACGATCGAGGGCGCGCGCACGTCGCAGTTCGAGAACCACGTCCGCGCCGTCCTCGGGTGGCCGCTCGGCCCGACCGACCTCGTCGCGCCCGCGGTCACCGCGAACGTGCTCGGTGACATCGAGGAGACCCAGCCCGCCACGCTCAGGAACGTCGAGTCGACCCTCGACGCGCCCGACGCCGACCTCCACTGGTACGGCAAGGACGACGTGTACCCGCTCCGGAAGATGGGCCACCTGACGGTGACCGAGGCGGTCGGTGACCCCGAAGACGCCGACCGCGACGCGCTGCTCTCGCAGGCGCGGGAGCTCCGGGACGGGCTGACGTTCCGAGACGCGTAGATTTCCGGGGCAACGGCGACGACTATTTATAAACGAACTGCGGTGGCGCGTGCCTGCGAGCGGCCGCCCTCGGCGGCCGCGAGTCAGCACGCGCGAGGGAGTCGCTGGCGGCCAGAGCGGAGCGAAGGCCGCCAGCGACGAGGCTGGGGAGGTGTGAGGTTGCGGTGCGGTCGCGGTCGGGTGGGGCTCAAAAGGGCAGTCGCGAGGACGAAGACGCGCGACGTAAGCACTGGAGGGAGTGAGCGAAGCGAACGACCGAAGCGCGCAACGAGCGCATCGAGTCCTCGCGGCTGGGGCTTTGGCGGTGTTCGCTACCGATCCGCTGTCAGTTATTTATAAGTGAGCAGCCAGGGCTTCGGCGACGTCGACCGCGACGGCAACCGCGGCTACCCACTGGTTCGCGCAGTCGCCGCATCCGGGAGTTCCTTGTAGCCCTCCGCCGAACTTCCGTCTATGACCACGGTGGACGACCTGATCGACCGGCTCGAATCGGAGGCGGCGGCCGACGCGGACCCGGCGACCACCCCGGACGTGGGGATCATCATGGGGTCGGACTCGGACCTCCCCGTCATGGAGGACGCCTACGACGCGCTCGACGACCTCGGCTTCGCGGAGCAGACCGACTTCGCCGAGGCGCCGGACGCGCGGTTCACCTACGAGAGCTACGTCGTCTCCGCGCACCGGACGCCGGAGCTGATGTACGCGTACGGGGAGACGGCGACGGACCGGGGCCTCGACGTGATAATCGCCGGCGCGGGCGGGAAGTCGGCGGACCTCCCGAACATGACCGCCTCGGTCGCGCACCCGGTGCCCGTGATCGGCGTGCCGGTTCAGGAGAAGTCGGTCGACTCCGTCATCGGGATGCCGACCGGGGCGCCCATCGTCGCCGTCGACGCTGGGAAGTCGTACAACGCCGCGCTGTCGGCCGCGCAGGTGCTCGCGCGCGAACACGACGCGATCGAGGAGCGCTTGGTCGAACTCCACGACGAGCAGAAGGCTGGCGTCGCCGACGTCTCCGCCGATCTTCACGATCTGGGTCTCGACGGGTTCCGCGACCGATAAGCAACTGCCGACGTGGTAACTGCGTATGAATTCTCAGACACTCGTTTATAAGCGGCTGCGTACGGAACCGCGGAAGAGGCTTCCAAAGCCCGAGCCGCTCGTTTATAAGTAGTTGACACCGGATCGGCGGCGAACGCCTCCAAAGCCCCAGCCCCTCGGCTGTCCGACGAATTTTTCATAAACTATCGATCGACACGAACACCTCCAAAGCCCCAGTCGCGAGGACTCGGTGCGCTCGCTGCGGTCCTCGTCACTCGTTTCACTCGTTCCTGCGGTCCTTGCGTCGCGCGCCGTCGTCCTCGCGACTGCCCCTTTGAGTCCCGCCCCGAACCGCCACGCACAGCACCTCACGCCTCCCCAGCCTCGTCGGTCGCCGAGCGAAGCGACGGCGACCGACTCCCTCGCGCGTGCGACATCGCGCCCTGCGGGCGCTCGTCGGCACGCGCCGACCGCACCGGCGCTCACTTATAAACAAACTCCGTACCGCGCACCCCCGAATCGGTGCGCTTCCGTCGACTCGCCCTCCGATCCGGATCGACGGTTGCCGGTCACTTCGCCGGCGCTTCCACCGCGAACGGCCGATACCGGCCCGCACGCCCGCGGACGCACAAGACTCAACGCTTATGAGGGGGCGGTCCAAACCCCAGCACGTTACGGAGACCTATATGAGCGATTGGATAGCGATTGGCGCCTTGGCGGTCGTCGGCCTGCTCATCCCGATAGCGATGATGACAGTGTCGGCGTTGCTCCGTCCGAGCGTGCCTGAGACCGGTAAAAGTACCACCTACGAGTCCGGCGAGACCCCGACGGGCGGGACGCGGATCCGGTTCAACATCCAGTACTACATGGTCGCGCTGTTGTTCGTCGTGTTCGACATCGAGACCGTGTTGCTGTTCCCGTGGGCGGTCATCTACCGCCCGGCCGTCCAGGCCGGCGTGCCGATGGCCGACCTGCTGTGGCCGATGTTGGCGTTCGTCGGAATCCTCGCGGTCGGACTCGTCTGGGCGTGGCGGTCGGGGGCGATCAGCTGGGCCCGCAGCCCCCGCGCGACCAGCAGAAAGACGACGGAGGACATCAACTAATGAGCAGCGATCAACCGTTTATCACCGACGAATCGCAGGTCGTAACCGAGACCAGAGACGCCCGGATGACCGGGCAGGGGGACCGGTTCAACTCCCGGCTCCGGGAGGCGTTCGGCTCCTCGCCGTTCATCCTCACCAAGTTCGACAAGTTCCTGAACTGGTGTCGGGGCTCCTCGATGTTCATGCTGCAGTTCGGCATCGCCTGCTGCAGCATCGAGATGATGCACACCTACGCGGTGAAACACGACCTCGACCGGTTCGGGAGCGGGGTCCCTCGCGCCTCCCCGCGGCAGGCCGACGTGATGATCGTCCCCGGGACGATCGTGTCGAAGTTCGCCCCGCGGATGAAGCGCGTCTACGACCAGATGCCCGAGCCGAAGTTCGTCGTCGGCATGGGCTCGTGTACCATCTCCGGCGGCCCGTTCCAGGAGGGGTACAACGTGATCAAAGGCGCCGAGGAGGTCATCCCGATCGACATCCACGTCCCCGGCTGTCCGCCCCGCCCCGAGGCGCTCGTGTACGGCGTCGTGAAGCTACAAGAGCGCGTCGCCAACGGCGAGGCAGCGCCCGTCACCGTCAAGCCGTACGAGCTAGAGGAGTTCTCGGACCTCGAACGCGACGAACTCGTCGACAAGCTGACCGACCAGATCGACGACGACGAGCTCGTCATGCGGTACAACTTCGCTGATTCGCCATGAGCCTCGAACGACCGGACACCGCCGACGACGCGGCGATCGAGCGCACCCCCGACGAGCTGGAGGCGCTGCTCGGCGACCTCGTCGTCGGCCGCGACGACCACCTGAACGCGCCCGCCTTCGTCATCCGCCCGGACACCGTTCAGGAGACGCTTCGGACCCTGAAAGAGCAGGCGGGATACGACCACCTCTCGGTCGTCTCCGCACAGGAGTACGAGAACCGCTACGAGTCGATCTACCACCTGAAGAAGTACGACGACCCGACCCAGGAGGTCAGCGTCGTCGTCCCCGCCGACAAGGACGACCCCGTCTCCGAGTCGGCCGAACCCGTCTTCCGCACGGCCGACTGGCACGAGCGGGAGGCGTACGACCTGATCGGGATCGAGTACGACGACCACCCCGACCTGCGCCGGATCCTGCTGCCGGAGACCTGGCAGGGCCACCCCCTGTCGATGGACTACGACAAGGACCGGCCGCAGATCGCCACGCTGCCGGAGCACGCCAACCCGCTCGAGGACCACCACAAGGACGCGGAGTCCGACACGATGTTCCTCAACATCGGGCCGCACCACCCGGCGACCCACGGCGTCCTCCACCTGAAGACGGTCCTCGACGGCGAGCAGGTCGCCGACGTCGAGCCCGACATCGGCTACCTCCACCGCAGCGAGGAGCAGATGGCCCAGTCCGGCACGTACCGCCACCAGATCATGCCGTACCCGGACCGCTGGGACTACATCTCGGCGGGCCTGCTCAACGAGTGGGCGTACGCCCGCGCGGCCGAGGACCTCGCGGACATCGAGGTGCCCGAGTACGCACAGGTGATCCGCACGATGGGCGCGGAGATGTGCCGGATCGCCGCGCACATGCTCGCCTTGGCGACGTTCGCGCTCGACGTGAACGGCGACTTCACGGCGACGTTCATGTACGCCATCAACGACCGCGAGCGCGTCCAGGACCTGCTGGAGGACCTGACGGGTCAGCGGCTGATGTTCAATTACTTCCGGCTCGGCGGCGTCGTCTGGGACCTGCCCGAGCCCCGCGAGGAGTTCTTCTCGAACACCCGCGACTTCCTCGACCAGCTCCCGGAGTCGATCGAGGAGTACCACAACCTGATCACCTCGAACGAGGTGTTCCAGATGCGGACGATCGACACCGGAATCCTCCCGCCGGAGGTCGCGAAGAACTACGGCGCGACCGGCCCAGTCGCCCGCGGCTCCGGCGTCGACTACGACCTCCGCCGCGACGACCCGTACGGCTACTACGACGAGCTCGACTGGGACGTCGTGACCGAGGACGGCTGCGACAACTTCAGCCGCCTGCTCGTCCGGATGCGCGAGGTCGAGGAGTCGGCGAAGATCATCGAGCAGTGCGTCGACCTGCTGGAGGACTGGCCGGAGGACGAGCGGACGATCCAGGCGAACGTGCCACGCACGCTGCGCCCGGACGACGACACCGAGATCTACCGCGCCGTCGAGGGCGCGAAGGGCGAGCTCGGCATCTACATCCGGTCGGACGGGACGGACAAGCCGGCCCGCTTCAAGATCCGGTCGCCGTGCTTCTCGAACCTCCAGACCCTGCCGGAGATGGCGAACGGGGAGTACATCCCCGACGTCATCGCCGCGCTCGGTAGCCTCGACATCGTGCTCGGGGAGGTGGACCGCTGATGGCCGCGGCGCCCGCGCAGCTGTTCCCCGAGTTCATCGTCGACACGCTCGGGCTCGACAGCGTCATCGGCGAGGTCGCGGCCTCGCTGGTCGCCGCGTTCGTCGTCGGGAACATCATCCTCGCGTTCACGGGCGTCGCGGGCCCGTGGGCGAAGCGGAAGATCACGGCCGCGTTCACCGACCGGATCGCGGTCAACCGGATCGGCCCGTACGGCCTGCTCATCATCCCGGCGGCCGCGGTCCAGCTCCTCGCGAAGGAGCTCATCATCCCCGAGGGCGTCGACCGCCCCTCGTGGGACATCGCCCCGGTCCTCCTGCCGGCCTCGGCGCTTCTGGGCTTCTCCGTCATCCCGATGGGGCAGCTGGGACCGATCAACCTCCACCTCGCGGACCCGGAGGTCGGGTTCGCGCTGGTGTTCGCGTTCGCGTCGATCGCGTCCGTCTCGCTGGTGATGGCCGGCTACGCGTCGAACAACAAGTACTCGCTGCTCGGCGGCCTCCGCGCCGTCGCGCAGAACCTCGCGTACGAGATCCCGCTCATCGTCACGGCGATGTCGGTCGTGATCTTCGCCGGGACGCTCCAGATGAGCGGCGTCGTCGGCGCGCAGACGGAGACGCTGGTGACGATCGCCGGAGTCTCGATCCCGTCGTGGTACGCGTTCGTGAACCCGTTCGCGTTCGTGTTGTTCCTCACGGCGAACATGGCCGAGATCGGGCGGAACCCGTTCGACATCCCCGAGGCGCCGACGGAGATCGTCGCGGGGTACCAGACGGAGTACTCCTCGGCGTACTTCGTCCTCTTCTACCTCGGGGAGTTCGTCCATATCTTCCTCGGCGGAGCGATCCTCGCCGTGACGTTCCTCGGCGGCGCCTCCGGACCGGGCCCGGAGAGCATCAGCTTCATCTGGTTCGTGGTGAAGATCTGGGGCTTCTTCCTGTTCACGCAGTGGGCCCGCGCCGCGCTGCCGCGCGTCCGCATCGATCAGCTGATCGAGATCGGCTGGAAGGGAATGCTGGTGCTGTCGTTCGCGAACCTGGTGCTCACGGCCGTAATCGTGGGGGTGATCGCCTGATATGATCGGACTCATGAAATCCATGGCGACGACGATGAAACACGCGCTTGACGGGTCGACGTTCACGGTGGAATACCCGGAGGACGCGCCCGAGGTGAGCCCGCGGTTCCGCGGGGTCCACAAGTTCAGCCAGGAGCGGTGTATCTGGTGTCGGCAGTGCGAGAACGTCTGTCCGAACGACACGATCCAGATCGTTCAGGACGACCAGCGCAACGGCGAGCAGTACAACCTCCACATCGGGCAGTGTATCTACTGCCGGCTCTGCGAGGAGGTCTGCCCCGTCGACGCCATCCTGCTGACCCAGAACTTCGAGTTCACCGCGGACACGAAAGACGACTTCGTGTTCAACAAAGAACAGCTCAAGAACGTCCCGTGGTACAAGGGGATCGACCCGCTGGAGTCCCGCAACCCAGATCGCGGCGCGTGGATCGGGGAGGGCGACGGCGAGGTCGACTACCAGTAGCGGGCACGTCTCGAAATCTTCAAAGGGGTTCTCATAGGAGACAAACACAATGGTTTATGCTACTATCGCGTTCGGGCTGTTCGCCGCGGTCACGCTGGCGTTCGCCCTCGGGGTCGTCCTGGCGCGCGACGTGTTCCACGCCGCGCTGCTTCTGGGCGGAGCCCTCACGAGCGTCGCGGTACACTACGTGATGCTGCGGGCGGAGTTCATCGCCGCCATGCAGATCCTCGTCTACGTGGGCGGGGTCCTCATCTTAGTCACGTTCGCCGTGATGCTCACGCGATCGGACACGGAAACGGAGGTGAGTAGCGCGTGAGCAACGACGAGAGCCGCGGCTCCCGGATCGCGCCCGCGATCGCCGTGGGCGCGCTGTTCGCGGTGTTGGCCGCGACGGTCAACGGGGCGACGTTCGGCTTCGAAGCGGTCGGCTTCCCGGCGGACGCCTCGATCGTCCACAACCTCGGGTACGCCCTCTTCAACCTCGGCGCGTACGACGTCGCGACCGTCCCCGCGGAGGGGTTCCTCGCGGCGTTCCTGATCGCCGCGGTCGCGCTCGACGTCGCGGTCGACGGCGCCGTTTACCTCGCGAAACGCGAGGAGGACGGCTCGGTCATCGCGGCGGTCGGAGGGGCGTTCACCGACGGCGGCCGCGACGGGGGTGACCGGCGGTGACCGCCGTCGCGTCCACGATCCCGCCGTCGTGGTACCTGCTGTTGGCGTCGGCCGTGTTCTGTGTCGGGCTGTTCGGCGTACTGACGCGGCGGAGCGCGCTGTACTTCCTCATGAGCGTCGAGCTCATGATGAACGCGGCCAACATCAACTTCGTCGCGTTCGCGCTGTACTACGGCGACCTCACGGGGCAGGTGTTCGCGCTGTTCGTTATCGCGCTCGCCGCCGCCGAGGTCGCGATCGGCATCGGCATCATACTCGTGTTATACCGCAACTTCGGCACGACCGACGTGACTGTCCCCGCGGAGATGAGGTGGTAAAATGGTGAACGCATTCGCATACGTTCCGGCGATCGTACTCCTCCCGTTCTTCTCGTTCCTGGTCGCGCTCGGCGCGGGCAGGTACCTCCCGAAGGGAGGCGCCTTCGGCGGTATCGCGGCGACGGCGGGATCGTTCCTGCTGTCGATATGGGTCGCGGCGACCGTCGCGGGCGGGCAGGCGTACAACGAGACGCTGTACTACTGGGCGAGCGAGGGCGGCGCGGGGATCGGTCCGACGGACATCGAACTCACGTTCGGCGTCCTGATCGACCCGCTGTCGGCGCTCATGCTCGTCATCGTGACGCTCGTGGCGCTTCTCGTACACGTGTTCTCGCTCGGCTACATGAACGACGAGGGCGAGACGGGGCTGCCGCGCTACTACGCCGGACTCGGCCTCTTCACGGCGTCGATGCTCGGCTTCGTCGTCGCCGACAACCTGCTGATGGCGTTCATGTTCTTCGAGCTGGTCGGGCTCTGCTCGTACCTGCTCATCGGCTTCCACTTCCGGGAGCCCGGGCCGCCGTCGGCCGCGAAGAAGGCGTTCCTCGTCACGCGCTTCGGGGACTACTTCTTCCTCGTCGGCGTCGTCGCGGTGTTCGCCACCTTCGGCACGGCGCAGTTCGCCGGCCCCGAGTCGTTCCCGGCGCTCGCGGACGCGGCGCTCAACGGCTCCGGCTCGGTCGCGTGGACGCCCGGCGGCCTTGACCTCGGGACGTGGCTGACGGTCGTCGGCCTGCTCGTCCTCGGCGGCGTCGTCGGCAAGTCCGCGCAGTTCCCGCTTCACACGTGGCTTCCCGACGCGATGGAGGGCCCGACGCCCGTCTCCGCGCTCATCCACGCCGCGACGATGGTCGCGGCCGGCGTCTACCTCGTCGCGCGGATGTACGGCTTCTACGTGCTGACGCCGACGACGATGGCGGTCATCGCCTTCGTCGGCGGCTTCACGGCCCTGTTCGCGGCGACGATGGGCGTGGTGAAAGACGAGCTGAAGCAGGTGCTCGCGTACTCCACCATCTCGCAGTACGGCTACATGATGCTCGCGCTCGGCGCGGGCGGGTACGTGGCCGCGGTCTTCCACCTGACCACTCACGCGTTCTTCAAGGCGCTGCTGTTCCTCGGCGCCGGGTCGGTTATCATCGCGATGCACCACAACGAGGATATGTGGGACATGGGCGGGCTTAAATCGCGGCTGCCCGTCACCTACTACACCTTCCTCGCGGGCTCGCTGGCGCTCGCGGGCATCTTCCCGTTCGCCGGCTTCTGGTCGAAAGACGAGATCCTCTACGAGGCGCTCGTCCACGGCCTCAACGACCCGCTGCTGCTCGGCGGCTACCTGATGGGACTGCTCGCGGTGCCGGTCACCGCCTTCTACACCTTCCGGATGGTGTTCCTGACGTTCCACGGCGAGCCCCGGAGCGACACCGCCCGCGACCCCGAACCCGTCGGCTGGAACGTGAAGGGACCGCTGACGGTCCTCGGGTCGCTCGCGGTCGTCACCGGCCTCATCAACATGGTCCCGGTCCAGAAGGTCCTCGGCCTCGAGGGGATCGACCTGCTCCACCGCTGGCTCGACAACGAGTGGGGCGGAATTGAGGGGCTCTCCTCGCACCACTACGCCGACATCGGCCCGTACAACAGCGGGTACCTCGTCGGCGGTGAGGTCGGCACCGTCCTCGTCGGCGCGGCCGTCTCGCTCGGCCTCGCGCTGCTCGGACTCGGACTCGCCCGGCGGCTCTACGACGTGCCGTCGCCGACGGAACACACCGCCAAACTCGGCGGGGTCAAAGACGTGCTGTACAACAACTACTACCTCGACGAACTGCAGGTCTGGCTCGCGCATCGGACGGAAGACGTCGCGGGCGGCGCGGACACCTTCGACCAGGGGATCATCGACGGCGTCGTGAACGGCGTCTCCTCGGTGAGCCTGACCGGCGGCGGTCGGATCCGGAAGCTCCAGTCGGGGGTCGTCTCGCAGTACGCCGCGCTGCTCACCTTCGGACTCGTCGCGCTGTTGCTCGTGCTCGGCGCGACCGGGGGGTGGTTCCTGTGATACTCGAAGCGCTCATGGCCGCCGCCTTCGTCGGCGCGCTGACGGTGTTCCTCGCGCCCGACGAGTGGGCCGGCCGGCTGGCGTTCGCGATCAGCCTGATCCCGTTCGCCGGTAGCCTCTCCCTCTGGTCCGGCTTCGAGGCCGGCGGAAACGCGCTGCTCGGCGGGGAAATCGCGTACGCGACCCGGATAGAGTGGCTCGAAGTCGGCGGTCGCAGCGTCTCGTGGTTCGTCGGGCTCGACGGGATCAGCCTCCCGCTGTTCGTGCTCACGACGTTCCTCGTGCCGCTGGCGATCCTCAGCGCGTGGACGCCCGTCGACACGCGACAGAGCCAGTTCTACGGGCTCATGCTGTTCATGGAGGCGAACCTGCTGGGCGTGTTCGCCGCGCTCGACTTCTTCCTCTGGTTCGTCTTCTGGGAGGCCGTGCTGGTCCCGATGTACTTCCTCATCGGGATCTGGGGCGGTCCGCGCCGCAAGTACGCCGCGATCAAGTTCTTCGTCTACACGAACGCGGCGTCGCTGCTGATGTTCATCGGCTTCATGAGCCTCGTGTTCGCGCTCGGCGACTCGGTGTCGTCGTTCGCGCTGCCAGAGATCGCGCAGGCGATCGCCGCGGGCGACCTGAGCGCGTGGTTCGGCATCCCGCCGGACCGGATCGCGATGGTCGCGTTCCTCGCGATGTTCCTCGGGTTCGCGGTGAAGGTCCCGATCGTGCCCTTCCACACGTGGCTGCCGGACGCGCACGTTCAGGCGCCGACCCCCGCGTCGGTGCTCCTGGCCGGCGTCCTCCTGAAGATGGGGACGTACGCGCTGCTCCGGTTCAACTTCACGATGCTGCCCGAACAGGCGTCGATCCTCGCGGTCCCGATCGCCGCGGTCGCCGTCGTCAGCGTCATCTACGGCGCGATGCTGGCGCTGGCACAGAAGGACCTCAAGCGGATCGTCGCGTACTCCTCCGTCTCGTCGATGGGGTACGTCATCCTCGGGCTTATCGTCTTCACCGAGTACGGGATCGGCGGCGCGACGTTCCAGATGGTCGCGCACGGGCTCATCTCCGGGCTGATGTTCATGGCGGTCGGCGTCATCTACAACGCCACCCACACCCGGATGGTCGGCGACATGGCCGGCATGGCCGACCGGATGCCGGTCACCGTCGGCATCCTCGTCGCCGGCGCCTTCGGCTACATGGGGCTGCCGCTGATGGCCGGCTTCGCGGGCGAGTTCTTCATCTTCGTGGGCTCGCTGTCCGCGCCGGCGCTCCCGTACGCGCCGGCCTTCACGGCGCTCGCCATGTTCGGTATCGTCATCGTCGCCGGCTACCTGCTGTCGGCGATGCAGAGCACGCTGTTCGGCCCGTTCGAACTGGAGACCGACTACGACGTCGGGCCTGCGGCGTTCCACGACGTCGCCCCGCTCGCGGTGCTTCTGGCGGCGATCATCGTGCTGGGCGTCGCGCCCGACATCTTCTTCGAGATGATCCGTGACGCCGCCCTGCCGGTCGTCGAGGGGGTGACGGTCGATGGTTAACGGTCTCCCCGCCGTGACGGCGCTGCTGCCGGCGCTGCTGTTCGCCGCCACCGGGCTCACGCTGCTGTTGGTCGACACGATCCGGCCGGACGCGCGGTCGAACACGTCGATGGCGGTCGTCGGGGCGATCGGCTCGCTCGCCGCGCTCGCGGCCAGCGTCTGGCTCACCGCGAGCGGCGCGGTGAATCCGGACTCCGGCGCGGTCCTCCTGTTCGCGGACGCGATCAAGGTGGACACGATGGCGCTGTTCTTCACCGCCATCTTCGCGTCGGTGACCGCGCTGGTGCTGGTCGCCGCGCACGACTACTTCCACGACCACGACAACCCGGCGGCGTTCTACTCGCTCGTGACGTTCGCCGCGACCGGGATGGCGATTTTGGCGGTCGCGAACTCCCTCGCCGTCGTGTTCGTCGCCTTAGAGATGGTGTCGCTGCCGTCGTACGTGCTCGTCGCGTACCTCAAGCAGAACCGCGGGAGCGTTGAGGCGGGGCTGAAGTACTTCCTCGTCGGCGCGCTCTCGTCGGCGATCTTCCTGTTCGGCATTTCGCTCGTGTACGCGGCCACCGGGTCGCTCATCCTGAGTGATATCGCGTCGGCGTCGATCGAGGGACTCACCGGCGTGCTCGGCGTCGGCATCGTGATGATGATCGGCGGCGTCGCGTTCAAGACGGCCTCCGTCCCGTTCCACTTCTGGGCGCCGGAGGCGTACGAGGGCGCGCCCGCCCCCGTGAGCGCGTTCCTCTCGTCGGCCTCGAAGGCGGCCGGGTTCGTCGTCGCGTTCCGCGTGTTCACCGAGGCGTTCCCGATCGAGATGGCGGTCGCGGCGAACATCGACTGGATGCTCGCCTTCGCGATTCTCGCGGCAGTCACGATGACGCTCGGTAACTTCGCGGCCGCGGTCCAGGAGGAGGTCAAGCGCATGCTCGCGTACTCCTCTATCGGCCACGCCGGCTACGCGCTCATCGGTGTCGCCGCGCTCACGGTCGACGGCCCCGCGAACGGCACCGTCATGGGCGCCGCGATGGCGCACCTGCTCGTCTACGGGTTCATGAACACCGGCGCGTTCCTCTTCGTCGCGATGGCGGAGCGGTGGGGCGTCGGTCGCACCTTCGCGGACTACGCGGGGCTCTGGCGGCGCGCGCCGGTCGCCTCCGTCGCGATGGCAGTGTTCATGTTCTCGCTGGCGGGGCTCCCGCCGTTCGCCGGGTTCTTCTCGAAGTACTTCCTGTTCCAGGCGGCCATCGACAACGGGTTCCTGTGGCTCGCCGGACTCGGCGCGATAAACAGCGTCGTGTCGCTGTACTACTACAGCCGGGTCGTGAAGGCGCTGTTCTTGGACGACCCCGCGTCGCCGAGCGCGCTCGACGCGATCGACGTGCGGCCGACGGCGCTGTACGCCGCGGTCGTCTTCGCGGCGGTCGCGACGGTCCTGCTCTTACCCGGCTTCGGCCCCGTCATCGAGACGGCCGAGGCGGCGGCCTCCGCGCTGTTCTAAGCGGCGCTTCCCTCCCGCTCCTTTCGCTTTCCACGCGTTCGGCACCCGCAGCGACCGCGCCGCGCTCGCGGAGTGCCGATCGGCGAGTCGCGCGCCGGCGCCCACAGATACTCGTTCGTTCGGCGCTTCGGTACCCTCGTGTCCCGGACTCGCACCTACCGGTGTCTGAACTGCCTCGACGAGACCGTCACGCGCTCGTTCGACACCTCTCACCTCTCGATGACCTGTCCGGACTGCGGGTCGTTCGAGCGGTTCGCGAACGAGTCGGTGATCGAGCGGTTCGAGTCGCTGGAGGCGTCGCCGCCGGCGGAGCTCGACTGGGACCGACTGGAACGCCGGGAGAAGCTGCTTGTCGCCGAGCGGCTCGCTCGCACGGATAAGACGCTCGCGGACTTCGACGTTGTCGGCGGCGACGCGACGGAGGGGTAGCGCCGCTCGCCCGTCCTACCGCGCGTACAGCTTGCCGCCGACGAGGTCGGCGAGTCCGACGCCGTTACCGGGCGTGACGGCCACGTAAGGCCGGTCGACCGGCCCGAACACGTCGACGACGCGGCCGACCGTCGAGAGCGACTCGTCGACGACGCTCGCGCCGATCCGCGGGGGGTCCGCTCCGGCGTCGCCGCGGGCGATCGCGAGCCCGCCAGCGGTGCGGACGACGGTACCGACGCGCCGCACGGTCACTCCCGCAGGACGCCGAGGTACGCGGCGATCGCCTGGACGAGGTCGTTCTTCGCGGTGTCTTCGGTGCCCTTGACGGCCACGGAGCCGCGGGCCTCGAACTCCCGGGAGTACGTGGCGTCGCGCTCGACGACGGCGTCGTAGCCGACCTGCTGGACGGCCTTCGCGATCTCGTCGACCGTCGGCGCTTCGACCGCCAGATCCGTCGGGACGCGGCGGCCCTCCGAGCGGGACAGCTCGGCGTCGAAGTAGGCGGGGTAGACGACGTTCTCGACCATACCGGATACCCTCGCGCGCGGCGTAAGGTCGTTTCGGACCGCAGCGCGCTCGACGATCTTCAGCCCGTGCGGAACTCGAAGCGGGCCCCGCCGTCCTCGGCGGCGAGCGCGTGAGCGGTCCAGCCGTGCGCCTCGGCGATGCGCTCGCTGATGGCGAGTCCGAGCCCAGTGCCCGACTCGTCGGTCGTGAACCCGCTCTCGAACACTCGATCCCGCTCCTCCGCCGGCAGGCCGGTGCCGTCGTCTTCGACGTAGAACCCCGGCGCGGCCTCCCCGTCGTCGCGGAGCGTTCCCGCACCGACCCGGACCGAGAGCGGGTCGTCGGGGAGGTCACGGTCGTGCTCGGCGCTGCCGTCGGGCTCCGCCTGACCGCCCGCAGAGCCGCGGTCCACGCTGTCGCCGGACGAAGTCCGGCCGCCCGCGGAACCGTGTTCCACGCTGTTCCGGAAGACGTTCTCGAACAGTTCGCACAGCCGCGTCCGGTTGGCGTCGAGGGTCGCGTCCGACTCGACGGTCAGCGTCGCGCTCCCCGTGTCGACGCTCTCCCAGGCTTCTCGAGCGACCTCGGACAGCGAGACGGACTCCGTCTCGCCGACAGCCCGCCCCTGTCTGGCCAGCGACAGGAGGTCGGCGACGAGCTCGTCCATCCGGTCTATCGCGTCCGCGGCCTTCGCGAGGTGGTCGACGTCGCCGGTCTCGCGCGCGAGGTCGACGTACCCCTCCGCGACCGACAGCGGGTTCCGGAGGTCGTGGGAGACGATGGACGCGAACTCGTCGAGCCGCTCGTTCTGCCGCCGGAGGGTCTCCTCTCGCTCGCGCCGGTCGGTGACGTCGGTGTAGATGGCGTAGCCCGCCGCGTTGGCGGCGTCGAGGTGGATCGGAATGACGTGGAGGATGAAGTGGCGCGGCCCCTCGGTAGTGGTCCGCGTCACCTCCTTCCGGACGTTCTCGCCGCGCCGCAGCTGATCGTTGAGCTCGCTGGCTTCCTCCCCGGAGTCGGGAGGAACGATGTAGTCGTCGATGGACTCGTCGAGCACCGTCTCGGCCTCGTAGCCGAACGTCCGCTCGAACGCGTCGTTCACCTGCCGGACGATCGGATCGCCGTCGACGTAATCGTAGGCGATCGCCGGGTCCGGGACGTTCGTGAACAGCGCGAGCAGCCGGTCGCGCTCGGTCCGGAGCGTCTCGGTGACGGCGATCCGGTCGAGCGTCTCCTCGAGGTGGGAGGCGAGCAGCTCCGCCAGCCGACGGTCGTCGCCGTCGAAGTCATCGGCGCAGTCGCCCCCGTCGGCGGCCAGCTGAAAGACCACGTCGTCGCCCACGGGGACGGTGAGAACCGTGTCGAACCGGCTCTCGGGGTTCGGATTCGGGGCGATGGAGACGTCGCCGGTCTGGACGGCCTTTCCGGCCACGCCGGTGCCGACGCGGACGCGGTCACAGTCCTCGACCGGCGTCCCGCTGGAGGCGACGACCGGCTCGACCCACTCCTCGTCGCGGACGGCGACCACGCACTGGTACTCCGGGAACACCTGCTCGGCGACCGCGACGGCCGCCCGGTACGCCTCGTCGACCGACCTGACGGCTGCGAGCTCCGTCATCCCGGCGTTGAGCTGTTCGATCCGGGAGGGAGTCCGCGTCGGCTCCGACCGGACGACGGACCGCCGGTCCCGGGCGAGCAGCCACGACACCGTCCCCGAGAGCGCCTCGAGCGACCCGGCGACCGCGTCCACGAGCGGGTCGGTCGCGACGCGGCCCGTCGGGTCGTCGACGTACGCGACCACGGCGCCGGCGCGGTCGGCCGACCGGACCCGTTCGAGGCCCGCCTCGTCGACGACGACGGTCGCGTCGGCCCCGACGAGCCGGGCCTCGTCCACTCCCCCCGGGGCGGCGGCGTGCGTCTCGACCGCGACGGTCTCGCCGTCGGCGGAGTCGCGGCGCTCGGCGCCGAGCCGCTTCCCGACGTCGTCGCCCAGCTCGGGGTCGTCGGCGAGCACGAGGACCGACGCGCGCTCGCCTAGCGCGGAAGTCACAATTATACATGTTACGCCGCGCAGAGAGTATAAATCTTCGTACCGATCGGCGAACCCCGGCGCGGTTGTCCGTTTCCGACGATCGTGGCACCCTCACGCGTCCGGGAGGCCGCCTCGACCGTCCGGGAGACCGATCGCCGGCGCTCTCGACGAACGTCGCCGGTCGAGTCCGTCTCGCGGCGGCGAGCGACGTCGTCGCGGCCGACGAGCGACCCCGGAACCCTTTTGGAGCAACACGGGCCACGTTCGTGTAATGAGCGATCTCGAAGCGGAGTACCGTCTCGACTACTTCGAGGAGGAGGGGTTCGAGCGCAAGGAGTGCACCTCCTGCGGCGCGCACTTCTGGACCCGCGACGCCGACCGCGAACTGTGCGGCGAGCCGCCCTGCGAGGACTACAGCTTCATCGACGACCCGGGGTTCCCCGAGGCCCGATCGCTGTCGGAGATGCGCGAGGCGTTCCTCTCCTTCTTCGAAGAACACGGCCACGAGCGGATCGACCCGTACCCGGTCGCCGCGAACCGGTGGCGCGACGACGTCCTCCTGACGCAGGCGTCGATCTACGACTTCCAGCCGCTCGTCACGTCGGGACAGACCCCGCCGCCGGCGAACCCGTTGACCATCTCCCAGCCCTGTATCCGGATGCAGGACATCGACAACGTCGGCAAGACGGGTCGGCACACGATGGCGTTCGAGATGATGGCCCACCACGCGTTCAACACGCGCGAGGCGGTCGACGAAGGAGAGTACGCCTACCACGGCGAGGTGTACTGGAAAGACGAGACGGTCCGGTACTGCGACGAGCTGTTCGAGTCCCTCGGCGCCGACCTCGAGGAGATCACGTACATCGAGGACCCGTGGGTCGGCGGCGGCAACGCCGGTCCCGCCATCGAGGTCATCTACAAGGGTGCCGAGCTGGCGACGCTCGTCTTCATGTGTATGGAGCGGGACCCCGACGGCGACTACGAGATGAAAGACGGGCACACGTACTCGTTCATGGACACGTACATCGTCGACACCGGGTACGGGCTCGAACGATGGACGTGGATGAGCCAGGGGACCGCGACGGTGTACGAGGCGATCTACCCCGACGCCATCGACTTCCTGAAGGACAACGCGAGCATCGAGCGCACGGACGAGGAACGCGAGATCGTCCACCGCGCCGCGAAGCTCTCCGGCCGGCTCGACATCGACGACGTCGACGACGTGGAGGCGGCGCGCGGCGAGATAGCCGACCGGCTCGACGTCGACGTCGACCGGCTGCGCGAACTGGTCGAGCCGCTCGAGTCGATCTACGCGATCGCGGACCACTCGCGGACGCTCGCGTATATGTTCGGCGACGAGATCGTCCCCTCGAACGTCGGCACGGGCTACCTCGCGCGGATGGTGTTACGCCGGATGAAGCGGCTCGTCGACGAGGTGGGCGTCGACGCGCCCCTCGACGAGCTCGTCGACATGCAGGCCGAGCGGCTCGGCTACGAGAACCGCGACACGATCCGGGAGATCGTTCGGAGCGAGGAGCGGAAGTACGAACAGACGTTAGAGCGCGGCGCCCGCAAGGTCGAACAGCTCGCCGACGAGTACGCCGGGACCGGCGAGCCGATCCCGACCGAGGAGCTGTTAGAGCTGTACGACTCCCACGGGATCCAGCCCGACATGGTCGCCGACATCGCTGACGAGCGGGGCGCGACCGTCGACGTGCCGGACGACTTCTACGCGCTCGTCGCCGACAGACACGAGGAGGGCGACGCGGCGGACGAGCGCGACGAGCGCGACGAGCGGCTCGCGGACCTCCCCGAGACCGAGAAGCTGTTCTACGACGACCAGGGACGCACGGAGTTCGAGGCGGTCGTCCTCGACGTGTTGGAGGCCGAGGAGGGGTACGACGTGGTGTTAGACCAGACGATGTTCTACCCCGAGGGCGGCGGCCAGCCGGCCGACCGGGGGCAGCTCACGGTCGGTGAGACCACCGTCGACGTTACCGATGTCCAGGAGGTCGACGGCGTCGTCCTCCATCGGGCGGACGCGGACCCCGGGAAAGGCGAGTTCGTCCGCGGACAGGTGGACGGCGACCGCCGCGACCGGCTCCGCGCGCACCACACCGCGACCCACCTCATCGGCCACGCCGCCCGCGAGGTGCTCGGCGACCACGTCCGACAGGCGGGCGCCCAGAAGGGGACGGACTCCGCGCGGCTCGACGTGCGCCACTTCGAGCGTATCACCCGGGAGGACGTGACGGCGATCGAACGCGTCGCCAACGAACTGGTTCGCGACGACGTCCGCGTCCGGCAGGAGTGGCCCGACCGCAACGAGGCGGAGGCCGAACACGGCTTCGACCTGTACCAGGGCGGCGTTCCGCCGGGAACGAACGTCCGCCTGATCCACGTCGGCGACGCCGACGTCCAAGCCTGCGCGGGCACCCACGTCGACCGGACCGGCGAGATCGGCGCCGTGAAGGTGCTGAAGACGGAGCCGGTTCAGGACGGCGTCGAGCGCATCGCCTTCGCCGCCGGGGCCGCGGCGATCGAGGCGACTCAGCGAACCGAGGACGCGCTGTACGACGCGGCCGACGTCTTAGACGTCGACCCGCTCGACGTCCCCGACACCGCCGAGCGATTCTTCGAGGAGTGGAAGGCGCGGGGGAAGGAGATCGAGTCGCTCAAAGAGGAGCTGGCGGCCGCGCGCGCCGCCGGCGGCGCCGACGCCGAGGCGGTCGAGGTCGCCGGGGCGACCGCGGTGATCCAGCGGCTCGACGGGGACGCCGACGAGCTGCGCGCGACCGCGAACGCCCACGTCGACGACGGGAAGGTCGCGGTGATCGGCAGCGGCGCGGGCGGCTCCGCGAGCTTCGTCGTCGGCGTGCCCGACGGGGTCGACGTGAACGCCGGCCAGGTGGTGTCCGAACTCGCGGCCCGCGTCGGCGGCGGGGGCGGCGGCCCGCCGGACTTCGCGCAGGGCGGGGGACCCGACGCGGACGCGCTCGACGACGCGCTCGCGGCGGCGCCGGACGTCCTTCGCAGTCTCCAAGAGGCCTAGTTCCTTCCCCGCGAGTTCGATATGCCATACGCGACCAACGCCGGCGTCGAGATCCGGTACGAGGTGGACGCGCCCGACGCGGGCCCGGACGACGAGGCGGTCGTCTTCTGCGGCGACGTGGGCCTCGGCGCCTGGCAGTTCGGCTGGCAACACGCCGCGCTGGCGGGGCCGCACATGGTGATAACGCCCGAGACGCGCGGCGTCGGGCGGTCGGACGCGCCGCCCGGTCCGTACCGGGTCGAGACGCTCGCCGCCGACCTCGACGCGGTCTGTGCCGCCGAGGGGGTCCGGAACGCCCACCTCGTGGGCTACGGCCTCGGCGGCGCGGTCGCGCTGACGGCCGCGCTCGAATCGTCGCGCCCGGCGAGTCTCGCGCTGGTGGGCACGCCGCCCGCGGGCGACGCGTACAACCCCGCCGGCGTCTGGGCCGACCCGGCCGACCCGGCCGCGGTCGAGGGGTCGCTGAACGGGCTGCTCTCGGTCGACTTCCGCGAGGCGCATCCGGACGCCCTCTCGCGGATCGCGGAGTGGCGTCTCGCGGAGGACGCCGACCGCGAGGCGTACCAGGCGCACCGCGCCGCGCTCGACGGGTTCGATCTGGCAGACGGCCTCTTCGAGGTCACGACGCCGGCGCTCGTCGTCCACGGGACCGACGACACGGCCTGTCCCGTCACGGCCGGCGAGACGCTCGCGGAGGGGCTCCCGCGCGGCGAGTTCCACGCCGTCGAGGGCGCTCGGCACCTCGTCGGGGTCGAGGCGTCGGCGGCGGTCAACGACCTGCTCACGGGCTGGCTCGCGGAGCACGCGACCGCGACGTTCGAATAGCCGGCCGGTTCGAAGCCGCGGGGCCTCCGTCGGCGTCGTCGGCCGGCGCGGCCGGCGCCGCAACCGTTTTGTCGCTCTCGCCTCTCCGTTCAGTCGATGACTCGCCTCCGGTTCGCCCTGCTGAACGCCGCACACGACGGCGCGAACACCCGTCGGAACTTCCGTCGGGAGATCGACGCCGACCTCGTCGAGTTCGACGCCACCGCCGGCGATCTCCCCGACCACACCGAGTTCGACGGCGTCGTGGTGACGGGGTCGCGCTCGTCCGTCTACTGGGACGAGGCGTGGATCCCGCCGCTCGTCGACTACGTCGCCGAGGCCGCCGAGCGCGGCGTCCCGGTCCTCGGCGTCTGTTACGGCCACCAGGTGCTCGCGGAGGCGCTCGGCGGTCGCGTCGCGGGAATGGACGGCTTCGAGATCGGGTACAACGAGATCCGCCGGGTCCGCGACGACCCCCTGTTCGAGGGGATCGACGAGTCGTTCACCGCCTTCACGACCCACGGCGACGCGGTCGTCGAACTCCCGCCCTCCGCGACGCTGCTCGCGGAGAACGACCGCGGCGTCCACGCGTTCTGCGACGGCCACTGCTGGGGCGTCCAGTTCCACCCCGAGTACGACGTCGAGACCGCCCGCGACGTGACGGACGGCAAGCGAGACCAGATCGGCGACGCCCGCGTGGACACCGTCCTCGGGTCGATCACGCCCGACGCGTACGACGCCGCCTGCGAGGCGAAGGCGCTGTTCGAGAACTTCACGGCCTACGCCGAGCGGCTTGCGGCCGACGGCGCGGAGCCGGCCGCGGCGGACGACTGAGCGACCCGCCGACGCGGACGGCCGATCCCCGTGGCCGACGCGGTCGCGGCCCGCGCTCCCGGTCAAACACCCTTATACGCCTCCCGGACCGATCTGCGGTATGAACGTAGTACCGGACACGAGCGCGGTCGTCGACGGCCGCGTGTCCGAACGCGTCGCGGACGGGACCTACGAGTCGGTCACCGTGTTCGTCCCGGAGGCGGTCGTCGGCGAGCTGGAGTCGCAGGCGAACGACGGGCTCGAATCCGGCTGGGACGGGCTGAGCGAGCTGAAGCGGCTCGCGGACTACGCCGACGACGGAACGGTCGAACTGCGGTACGTCGGCGAGCGCGCCGGCGGCGACGCCCGCTCGAACGCCCACGAGGGCGACGTGGACGCGCTGATCCGCGACCTGGCCGCCGACCACGACGCGACGCTGCTGTCGAGCGACGTGGTCCAGGCCGAGGTCGCCCGCGCGAAGGGGCTCGACGTTGAGTACGTCGAACCCGTCGCCCGCGGCGTCGTCGACGACCTCCCCATCCGAGACTTTTTCACCGACGAGACGATGTCGGTCCACCTCAAGACGGGAACCATCCCGAAGGCGAAGCGCGGGACGCTCGGCGAGATGCGCTACGTCGAGATCGACGACGAGGCGACGGACGAAGGACAGATGCGCGAGTGGGCCAACTCGATCGTCGACCTCGCCCGCCAGTCGAACCAGGGGTTCATCGAGCTCTCCGACGACGGGATGGACATCGTCCAGTTCCGCGACTACCGGATCGCGGTGGCGCGACCGCCGTTCGCCGACGGCATCGAGATCACCGCCGTCCGCCCCATCGCGAAGACGACGCTCGACGACTACGAGTTCGCGGACGAACTCCGCGACCGGTTCACGGAGCGGAAGCGCGGCGTGCTCATCTCCGGGTCGCCCGGCGCCGGGAAGTCGACGTTCGCGCAGGCGGTCGCGGAGTTCCTGAACGACAGCGACTACGCGGTGAAGACGATGGAGAAGCCGCGGGACCTCCAGGTCGGTCCGGAGATCACCCAGTACGGCGCGCTCGGCGGCGAGATGGAGAACACGGCCGATTCGCTGCTCTTGGTCCGGCCCGACTACACCATCTACGACGAGGTGCGGAAGACGAACGACTTCGAGGTGTTCTCGGACATGCGGATGGCCGGCGTCGGGATGGTCGGCGTCGTCCACGCCTCCCGCGCCATCGACGCGCTCCAGCGGCTCGTCGGCCGCGTCGAGCTCGGGATGATCCCCCAGATCGTCGACACCGTCGTCTACATCGAGGCCGGCGAGGTCCACACCGTCTACGACGTGACCACCGAGGTGAAGGTGCCCGCCGGGCTGACGGCCGAGGACCTCGCCCGCCCGGTCATCCAGGTGTCGAACTTCGAGACGGGCCGGCCGGAGTACGAGATCTACACGTTCAACCGGCAGGTCGTCACGGTGCCGCTCGACGAGAACGGCGGCGAGGCCGAAAGCGAGTCCGGCGTCGGCCGCATCGCGAAAAAGGAGATCGAACGCGAGATCAAGTCGGTCGCGCACGGCCGGGTCGACGTGACGCTCAACGGTGACGACGAGGCGGTCGTCTACGTCACCGAGGGCGACATCGGCACCGTCATCGGGAAGGGCGGCGGCCGCATTGCCGACATCGAGAACCGCCTCGGGATCGACATCGATGTTCGCACGCACGACGAGAAGCCCGGCGGGTCGGGCGGCGGCTCCGGCGGCGGCGCCCCCGAGAACGGTCACGGCGACGGGCAGGTCGGCGCCGAGCGCGGGACGGTGGTCGCGCCGGAGATAACCTCGCGTCACGTCGTCATCGACGTCGACGACGGCGTCGGCGAGACGGTCGAGGTGCGCGCGGACGGTGAGTACCTCTTCACCGCTACCGTCGGCCGCGGCGGCGAGGTCCAGGTCTCCCGCGGCTCCGCCATCGCCGAGGAACTGGAGGACGCGATCGACCGGAACCGGACGGTGACGGTCGTCCCGGCGCGGTGAGGCGAGGCGACTGAGGCCGTCCGAGCGCGCTCGGCTCGGCCCCGTTTAATCGATCGTCGAAACTGAGACGTTTCCGCTCCCTGTCAAATCGTCGTTCGACGCCGTCGATCACCACGATCGTCGTAACGTATCCCTCCTGAAAGATAACGCTTTTTTGACGGCCTAGATAACTCGGGGTATGGCTGACGAGTTAAAACGCGGGCTCGAGGGCGTCCTCGTCGCGGAGTCGGATCTGAGCTACGTCGACGGCGAGGTCGGTAAGCTCGTGTATCGCGGGTACGACATCGAGGACCTCGCGCGCGGCGCGAGCTACGAGGAGGTGCTGTACCTGCTGTGGCACGGCTCCCTCCCGACCGCCGACGAGCTCGACGCGTTCGCCGCCGACCTCGCGGCGGAGCGCGACGTGGACGACGATGTCATCGAGACGGTCCGCGCGCTCGCCGACGCCGGGGAGCGACCGATGGCCGCGCTCCGGACCGCGACGTCGATGCTGTCGGCGTACGACCCCGAGAGCGACGAGAGCGACGAGGAGGCCACCCTCCGTCAGGGCCGGCGGATCACGGCGAAGATCCCGACGGTCCTCGCCGCGTTCGAGCGCGTCCGGCAGGGCGAGGAGCCGGTCGCCCCCGACCCCGACCTCTCGCACGCCGGGAACTTCCTCTACATGCTCGCCGGGACCGAGCCCGACGCCGTGAGCGAGGAGACGTTCGACATGGCGCTCACGCTCCACGCCGACCACGGGCTCAACGCCTCCACGTTCACCGCGATGGTGATCGGCTCGACGATGGCGGACGTCTACTCCGGCGTCACGGGCGGCATCGGCGCGCTCTCCGGCCCCCTCCACGGCGGCGCCAACCAGGACGTGATGGAGGTGCTCCACGAGATAGACGCCTCCTCGAAGGATCCGGTTCAGTGGGTGAAAGACACCCGCGAGGACGGCGGGCGAATCCCCGGGTTCGGCCACCGCGTCTACAAGGTGAAAGACCCCCGTGCGAAGATCTTAGAGGAGAAGCTCCGCGACCTCGCCGAGTCGTCGGGCGACACGAAGTGGCTCGACTACACGACCGCCATCGAGGAGTACCTCACCGATCAGGGGCTCGTCGAGAAAGGCATCGCCCCGAACGTCGACTTCTATTCCGGCTCCGTCTACGACTCGCTCGGCATCCCGGTCGACATGTACACGCCCATCTTCGCGATGAGTCGCGCCGGCGGGTGGATCGCGCACGTCGCCGAGTACCAGGCGGACAACCGCCTCATCCGCCCCCGCGCCCGGTACACCGGCCCCGAAGACGCCGAGTTCGTCCCGCTCGACGAGCGGTAAGCGGTCGCGAGCGCCGTCGGTCGCGTTTCGACTCCGACTCCGCCGTCGTCCCCGTTCCTCACTCGAACGCCGAAATCCCCGTCAGGTCCTCTCCGAGTACCAGCGTGTGGATGTCGTGGGTCCCCTCGTAGGTGTAGACGGTCTCGAAGTTCGCCATGTGTCGCATCGGCGAGTAGTCGGTCGTGATCCCGTTCCCGCCGAGCATCTCGCGGGCGATTCGGGACTGATTGCGGGCCATTCGGACGTTGTTCCGCTTCGCCATGGAGACGTGTTGGGGCGTGAGATCCCCCCGCTCTTTCAGCTCCGCGAGCCGGTGGGCGAGCAGCTGGCTCGTCGTGATCTCCGTCGCCATCTCCGCGAGCTTCTCCTGTTGGAGCTGGAACCCCGCGATCGGGCCGCCGAACTGCTCGCGGTCGAGCGCGTACTCGCGGGCCTGCTCGAAGCAGTCGCGGGCGGCGCCCACCGCGCCCCACGCGATCCCGTAGCGCGCCTGCGTGAGACACGACAGCGGCCCCTTCATCCCGCTCACGCCCGGCAGGACGTTCTCCTCGGGGACGTACGCGTTCTGAAGGCTGACCTCGCCGGTGATCGACGCCCGCAGCGAGAGCTTGTCGTCGATCTCGTTCGTGGTGACGCCGTCGCGGTCGGTCTCCACGAGGAAGCCGCGAACCGGACGCTCCTCGGCGGAGACGTCGCGCGCCCAGACGACCGCCACGTCCGCGATGGGGGCGTTCGTGATCCAGGTCTTCGAGCCGTCGAGCACGTACCCGTCGCCGTCGCGCTCCGCGGTCGTCTCCATCGACGAGGGGTCCGAGCCGTGTTCGGGCTCCGTCAGCCCGAAGCAGCCGACCGCCTCGCCGTCCCGCAGCGCGGGGAGCCACCGCTCCTTCTGCTCGTCGCTGCCGTACGCGTGAACGGGGTACATCACGAGCGCCCCCTGGACGCTGGCCATCGACCGAAGGCCGGAGTCGCACGCCTCCAACTCCTGCATCAACACGCCGTAGGCGGTCTCGGAGACGTTGGGTAGCCCGTAGCCGTCGAGGTTCGAGCCGTAGAAGCCGAGATCCCCCATCTCCTCGATGAGGTCCGTCGGAAACGTCCCCGCGCGGAAGTGGTCGCCGATCTCCGGGCGGACCTGTTCGTCGACGAACTGTCGGGCGGTGTCGCGGATCAGCCGCGCCTCCTCGTCAAGATCGGCCTCTAATCCGACGTAGTCGAGCATGACCGTTCGTGCGCGTCGAATCGGCAAAAGCGGTTCGCCCGAGGCCGCCGTTCCGCCGTGTTCGCCGCCGCTCGCGCGTCGCGGTCCGGTCGACCCCCTCAGACGTCGACTCGTTCGCGGGCGAACTTCGCGAGCAGCGGGACGTCGTCGAGGTGGAGGAGCTTCGCCATCGCCGTCTTATCGCCCCGGTTCGCCTTCTCGAGGGTGTTCTCGTCCGCCTGACGGAGGTCACGCATGAGCCGGTCGTACCGCTCGTTCGGCGCGAGGTACAGCAGTCGGGTGAGCATCAGCCGCGAGCGCATCCGGGGCGCCACGTCGCGGTGCCAGAGCCGCTCGTAGACCGCGAGGCTCTCGGCGTCCACCCGCCGCTCCGAGTCCGTGAGACACCGGTCGACGGTCGCCGCGGCGGCGCGGGCCGACTTCATCCCCTTGTGGATACCCTCGCCCCACAGCGGGTCGATGGTGGGGACCGTGTCGCCGATCGCGAGGAAGCCGTCCGTGTGCATCCGACCCGGGCGCTGGATGTGCGCGGAGCCGCGATGGACCTTCCCGTCGATGCGTTCGGCGCCGGCGAAGCGGGGGTCGCGACTCACCCAGTCGTCGAGGTAGCCGTCGACGGTCTTGCCCGCCTGTGCGAACTCGCGGTGGCGGTCGTTCTGGATGTAACAGAGGCCCACCTTCGCGGTGTCCTCGCCGGTCGCGAAGATCCACGAGTAGCCCCCGGGCGCGATGTCGTGGTCCAACCGGAGCATCATCGCGCGCCGGAGGTCCGCGTACTCGGGGTGGTTCATCTCGACGCCCTCCATCTCGTACTCGATGCCGATCGCCTGGTTCTCGCGTTCGAGGTCGACGACGTCGAGCGCGCTCGCGAGCGGCGCGGCCGGCCCGGTGGCGTCGATCACGACGTCGGCGTACACCTCCTCGTCGCCGTTGTAGCGCACGCCCTCGATGACGTCGTCGTCGTCGAGGATCGGCCGCGAGACCCGCGCGTCGAAGCGGTACTCCGCGCCGTTCTCGCGGCCGTCGGCGACGAGGAACCGCTTGAACTCCGCGAACTCCAACACCGCCCCGGGCTGGTAGCTCTCGTAGTACTCGTTGGGCGACTCCAGCACCACGTCGTCGGTGTACGACATCACCACGTCGTCGGGGACCCCGAACGAGGACATCATCGACGGGAACGTGCCGGCCGTCGACTTGTTGCTCTGTCGCGGGAACTCGTCTTCCGACTCCGTCTCCAAGACGACGACGTCGTAGTCGCGCGTCGCCAGGTCGCGGGCGCACTGCGCGCCCGCCGGCCCGGCGCCGGCGATCGCGACGTCGTAGCGGTCAACCATACACGAAAAATACGGACCCACCTAATTAGGCTTGCTGAAACCCGTCGAAAAATCCGCGCGGACACCCTCGTGCGGCCGGTTTTGGCCGCCGTGAGAGGTCGGAATCGGCTCGGTTTCGTCCGGCGGTCTCAGTAGAACTCGCGGACGAGGTCGGTCGCGCTCTCGGGGGCGCCCTCCGGGATGACGGACATGTCCTCGTCGACGCCGTGTTGCTCGTGGTACGGCACCGACGACTCGTCCTTGTAGATGACGCCCTGGGTCTCCGTCTCGCTGTCGAGGATGACGTCTTTCGCGTCCTCGCGATCGGTCGGGTCGTGGTCCGTCTCCTCCAGGTCGACCAGCGAGTCGCGGAAGTAGTCGTACGTGTCGACGTCGTTGAAGGTGACACAGGGGGAGTAGACGTTCACGAAGCCGAACCCGTCGTGTTCGATGGCCTCCTGGATGATCTCCTGGTGGCGGAGCGCGTCGGAGGAGAACGACTGCGCGATGAACGTCGCGCCCGAGGCGAGCGCCAGCGCGTGCGGATTGACCGGGGGCTGTTTGGGGCCCTCGGGGCTCGTCGACGTCTCGAAGTCCTCGCGAGAGGTCGGGGAGGCCTGTCCCTTCGTCAGCCCGTAGATACGGTTGTCCATCACGACGTACGTCATATCGACGTTGCGCCGGACGGCGTGGACGAAGTGGCCCGCGCCGATGGAGTAGCCGTCGCCGTCGCCGCCGGCGACCATCACTTCGATGTCGGGCCGGGCCATCTTGACGCCGGTCCCGACGGGGAGCGCGCGCCCGTGAACGCCGTGGAGCGCGTAGCTGTGCATGTACGTGCCGATCTTCCCGGAACAGCCGATGCCGGCGACGACGAAGGTGTTGTCGGGGTCGTTGCCCGTCTCCGCGAGACCCTTCATCATCCCGTTCATCGTACCGAAGTCGCCGCATCCCGGGCACCACGTCGGCTGCTTGTCGGACTTGAAGTCGGTGAATCGAATGTCTGAGCTCATTGGTTACGCCTCCACCCCCTCCGCGAGGGTCGCCTTGATGTCGCTTGCGAGTTCGTCGGCCTTGAACCGCACGCCGTTGTACTTGTTCACGCGGTCGACCCGTTCGAGCACGTCGTGTTCGACCAGGTCCGCGAACTGCCCCTGTTCGTTACACTCGACGACGACCGTCGTCTCGGCCGCTTCGACGTCCTCCGAGAGGTCCGGCCGCGGGAAGATGTACGGGACCGAGAGGACCCGCACGTCGTGTCCCTCCTCGTCGAGCATCCGTACCGCCTCCGCGAGCGCGCCCTCGTTCGACCCCCACGTGATCACGAGGGTGTCGGCGTCTTCGTCGCCGAACTCGCGCGGGCTCCAGTCCTCGCGCTCGCGGGCGGTCTCCACCTTCCGGTTGCGCTTGTCGACCTGTGCGACGCGCATCTCGGTGTCCTCGGTCCGCCGGCCCTGCTCGTCGTGCTCGAGCCCGGTGGACATGTGCGCGCCGTCGGCGGTGCCGGGGAACGCCCGCGGCGAGACCCCGTCGTCGGTGATCTCGTGGGGCTGGAAGCCGCCGGAGTCGCTGGTGTGGTCGTCGATCGTCGTCTCGTCGACGACGTTGCCCCGGTCGACCTCAACCTCGTCCATGTCGAACGTGTCGGGGGAGAACGTCTGCTCGGTGACCGCCATCGAGAGGTCGGCGGTGAGGTAGACGGGGAGCTGGTACTTCTCGGCGAGGTTGAACGCCTCGACCGTCTTCCAGAAGCACTCGTCGATGGTGGTCGGCGCGAGGACGAACCGCGGCACTTCTCCGTGACCGCCGTACAGCATCTGGTTCAAATCGCCCTGCTCCTGTTTCGTCGGCATCCCCGTCGAGGGACCCGAGCGCATCACGTTACAGATGACGAGCGGCGTCTCCGAGGTGGCGATGAGCCCGAACGTCTCGGTCATCAGGTCGATCCCCGGTCCGGAGGTCGCCGTCATCGAGCGGGCGCCGCCGCGGGCCGCGCCCAGCGCCATGTTGATCGCGGACAGCTCGTCTTCCGCCTGAACGACGTGGCCGCCGTACCGCTCGATGCGGCCGGTGAGGTACGTCATCACGTCTGTCGCGGGCGTGATCGGGTAGCCGGCGTAGAAGCGGCAGCCGGCCGCGATGGCGCCCATGCCGATCGCCTCGTCGCCGTTGAGGAGGACGTAGTCCTCGTCGGTGGTCTCCAGCGAGTAGTCGAACTCGTGGTCGTACTCGTCGGCGACGTACGACTGGCCGGCGCGCGCGGCCTCCTTGTTGTTGTCGACCAGCTTCTGGCCCTTGTCCTTGAACCGCTTCTCGAGCGCCGAGTCGAGGTTCTCGATGGGGAACTCGGCCACCTCGCAGGCTGCGCCGAGCGCGACCACGTTCCGCATGATCGCCCCGCCGGCCTCCTCGGCCAGGCTCTTGAGCGGCACGTCGAGGCCGATCATCCCCTCCGGGATCTCGACGTCTTGCATCGTCGTCCGCTCGCCGTCGTAGATGATCACCGACCCCTCGTGGAGCTCGTCGAGGTTCTCCTCGATCGTCCGGGGAGTCAACGCGATGAGCACGTCGAGTCGGTCCACGACGCTCTGTACCTTGTCGACGGAGGTCCGCACCTTGTAGGCGGTGTACCCGCCTCGGATCCGCGATGCGAAGTCCTTCGACGTGAACACGTGTCGACCCGCGCGGGAGAGCGCCTGTGCGAAGATCTTCCCCGTCGAGTCGATGCCGTCGCCGGCCTCTCCGCCGACAGCCCAGTTGAAATCCGCGGCCATGTGCTATGGGCAAGGTTCCGGCGGACTCATCAAAAGGCTTCTGGAAGGAGCCACCGACGTGTTTCTGGACGAACGTGATTGTGTTCGCGAATATTGTCGGTTTAGGCGCCGATATCGGCCAATATAGAATTGTAATTGGACGTTCGTTCACCGAAATCCTCACGATCGACCCCTCGCGTCGGACCGGTTTTCGACGACCGTCGAAGTTCCGCGGTCGCGGGTCGACCTTCCGGCGGCGTCGGCGAGAGTCGGGTCCGGCTCCGAACGCGTCACGGGAACCGGTTTCGACACGGGCAGGACCGACGCGGACGGGAAGGCGTTTGTGTCTCCCCCGCCGATCCGGGGTATGGACACGACAGCGACGGTCGAGGCGGTCGAGTCGGTCGGCCCCGACACGTACGCCCTCCGCTTCCGGGCGCCGGACGGGTTCGCGGCCGAACCCGGCCAGTTCGTGAAGCTCGGCACCGACATCGACGGCGAGTCGGTCGCGCGCTTCTACACGCTCTCGTCGCCGCGCGTGGGCGAGACGTTCGAGGTCACGGTCGGCATCGACCCCGAGGAGGGCGGCGAGTTCTCGGCCTTCCTCTCGGACGCCGAGGCCGGCACCGAAATGACGCTCTCCGGTCCCTACGGCGACCAGCACTACGACGGCGAACCGCGCGCGGTCGTGATCGCGGGCGGCCCCGGCGTCGGCCCCGCGGTCGCCATCGCCGAGCGCGCGCTCGACGAGGGCGCCGAGGCCGCGGTCGTCTACCGCGACGACGACGTCGCACACGCCGACCGGATCGACGCGCTCCGCGAGCGCGGCGCCGATATCCGGCTCCTCGACGCGGGCGACCCCCTGACCGACGCCGTCGCCGAGGTCATCATCGGCGCGGACGGCGAGACCGTGTTCGTCTACGGGTTCGCGGACCTCGTCGCCGACGCGGAGGCCGCGGTCGACGCGGCCGGGGGCGACGCGGACGCCGCGAAGGTCGAGAACTTCGGATAGCGGGCGTCCGGACGGCCGACGTCGCCCCGCGGCCTCGCCCGCCGGTGCCACACGCTTTAGGTACCGCCGCCGAGAGGTGCGGACATGGACTACCGACGACTCGGCGACACCGGGCTCAGCGTCTCGGAGCTCTGCTTCGGGACCTGGCGGTTCGGGCGCGAGACGAACGGCGTCGTGGAGACGGGCCGCGAGGAGTCGCACGAACTGCTCGACGCGGCCGCGGACCGCGGGATCAACTTCATCGACACGGCCAACGTGTACGGGACGCCGAACGGGAAAAGCGAGACGTACATCGGCGAGTGGCTCGCGGACCGCGAGCGCGAGGACTACGTCGTCGCCTCGAAGGTGTACTTCCCGTTCGACGGGCGCGGCGAGCCCGGCCCCAACGACTCCGGACTGGGACGGAAACACATCCGGGCGCAGATCGAGGGGACGCTCGACCGCCTCGACACGGACTACCTCGACATCTACTACATCCACCGCTGGGACGAGGAGACGCCGATCGAGGAGACGATGCGCGCGCTCGACGAACTCGTCGCGGAGGGGAAGGTACACCACCTCGGCGCGTCGACGATGGCGGCGTGGCAGCTGACGAAGGCGCAGTGGACCGCCGACGTCAACGACTACGCAAGCTTCGACGTCGTCCAGCCGCTCCACCACGCGGGCTACTACGAGGACGTGAGCGAGTACCTCGACGTCTGTATCGACCAGGACCTCGCGGTCTGTCCGTACTCCCCGCTCGCGGGCGGGTTCCTCACCGGGAAGTACGAGCGCGCCGACCCGGACGACCCGGAGAAAGTGATCGCGCCCGACGGCTCCCGCGCGAGCTTCGATGACCGGTTCGAGCGCTTCTACCTCTCCGAGCGCGGCTGGAAGGTGCTCGACGCGGTCCGCGAGGTCGCCGACGAACTCGACGCGACGCCCGCTCAGGTCGCGCTGGCGTGGCTCACCGAGTGGGACGAGTTCACCTGCGTTCCCATCGTCGGCGCGCGGACGGTCGATCAGCTCGACGAGAACGTTGCGGCCGCCGACCTCGGCCTCTCGGACGAGCAGTGGGACCGGATCATGGACGCGCGCTACGATCCGGACGGGAACCTCTGGGGTCACTGAGCGCGGCGGCGGGGCCAACGTCAGCGGCGGAGTCGGCGTCGGCGTTGAGGCCGGCGGCGGCGGCGCGGCCGGCTCGCGGTCGCCCCAGTTACGTCTCGAAGTCCGGGAGGTCGTCCGGCGCGTCGAAGTCGGCCTCCCAGTCGATGTACTCCTCTTTTAGCGTCTCACAGACGATCTGGCCGAGTTCCGTGAGCCCCGCGTTTATCGCGGAGACGGTGCCCCAGGAGTCCAGATCCGGGTGGAGGTCGCGCTCCTTCCAGTCCTCGGGCAGCCCCGGCGCGTGGTAGCCGACGCGGTCGGCAAAGTCGTCCCAGAAGAAGTCGAACCGGGAGACGAGACCGAGGTCGACGGCGATGGCCCAGTCGGACTCGTCCATGTCGGTCGCGTCGGCCCACTCGTCGAACGCGTCCTCCCACGCTCCCTCGCGGAGGAGCGCCTCCAGGTCGTCGCGGCGGTACTCCCCGCCCGCCACCTCGGCGTCCTCGTACTCGTTCGGGTCGACGGCGGCGAGTTCGGGGGGCTCCGGCGGGTCGACGTCGAGTGACATGCTCCGGTATGCGTGCCGACGCGGCAAAACGCTACGGGAACGGGTTAGCGGCGACGCCGTTGCCCACGCGTCCGGCGACGTCGTTGCCCCTGCGTCCGGCGACGCCGCGCCCGATCCGGTCCTTTTACCGCGGCGCCGGTCCGAGTGCGCGTATGGACCTCCGCGCCGTCTCGCGTCGGGTCGGGATCGCCGCCGCCGTCGTCACCGTGGTCGCGCTCGTCGCCCCGTACGCGGTCATTTCGGGGCCGGAGTACGCGAGCCAGCTGGCGGCGTACTACGCCTCCGGCGTCGTCGGCTGGGGCGGCATCGCGCTGTTCGCGCTGCTGTCCGCGGTCGTCATCGCCTCCGTTGAACGGGGAAACGTCGATCCCGGAACGCTCGCCGGCGTTGCGGTCGTTCTCGGGCTCGCGGCGACCGTGAGCGCGGCGAGTTGGGCGCTGGCGGTCGAGCCGAGCCCGGTGTTCCGCGACCACCTCTGGCTGGTGTGGCACGCGCGCGCGGTCGTCGCGCTGTCCGTTCCCGTCCCGCTCGCCGCGACGGCGTACGCGTGGGACCTGCTGTCGTAGGTCGCCGGAACGGCGCCGCGGCGGCGACGGTCTCCGAACGAAAGGCCCTTATGGGACACCCGAGTAGCGTCGAACGGACTAGGTCGGGCGGTTAGGCCCCGCTCGTAACCCGCGAGGTAGTCTTCAGCGGGGACCGAACAGCGGGCACGTCCGGTCAGACCGGCACGGGCCCCGAGAGCCAACGTGGAAGCCTCGTCCGCCGGGGACAGCGGTCCGCGGCGCCCGCTCGCAGGAGCGGTCCGTCGCGGTTCGTCGGCGGCACCGGGTCAGGCGCGGAAGCGAGCAGCCCACCGCCGAACGCCCGTCGCTCGTCGGGTCGCGGGGTGGAGGAGGCAATCGGGATACCCCGTGCCGGAACGCCGGGCTACCCCGCCTGTCCGTCATTCATACTTCGTTTCGTTCGGTGAGCGGTCGCGCTACGTCGTTGCGGTCGCCGGCGTGAGCGTCGACCTCACGAGCAGTTATTTATAACTGAATACTGTCTGGTCGGAGTTCTGTTTGTGAATGAACGACAGTAGATCGGCGACGAACACCGCCGGAGGCCCCAGTCGCGAGGCGGGCGCACGCTCGCTGTCGTTCGAG